>NZ_JBNNJZ010000295.1:0-10229 GCF_050270335.1 Streptomyces sp. NPDC059900 | reverse complement strand
GTGTGCGGGAGGTTCTCGGGCCTACCGAGGGGACTGCCAGTGAGGCTGCCGAGCGGTGTCTGGGGGTGCTTCGGCGGTTCTCGGAGGATGTGACGGAGCTTGTGCGGGCGGAGACCTCGGACTGGATGGTGGAGTTCCGGTCCGGGCCGGCGCCGTTGGCCATGCAGGCTGCGGTTCCTGCCTCCCGGGGGGAGGGCGGTTCCTCGCTTCCCGCGCGGGCCGCGTTGCCGCCGGGCGCCCGGCCGAACATGCCCCGGCAGCGGCCGCCGGAGCCTCGGTAGGGGCGGGGCGGGGTGGGGCGGGTGGGCTGCGGGGAGAGGAGCGGCGGGCCTGCCGGGCGGGGCCTGTTGATGCCGGGCAGGCCCCTGCGTCAGCTGTAGATGATCATTGAGCCCTGCGCCAGGCTTCGGGTCGTGGCCGCGTGCAGGCCCAGCCATACGTGGCGTTCTCTGGCGAAGGGGCTGTTGTCGGGGGGAGCCGGGGCTGCCGGTTCCTCCAGGGATGTGGGGGCCTCGGGCGGGGTCGGCGGGCGCGGCGGGTTGGCCGCGTCGATGCCGATGGACGGGGCCACGAACTCCAGCTCCCGGAGCAGTGCGTGGGACGAGCCCAGCGGGCCGCCCCCCGAGAGGAGTTCGTCGTTCGAGAGAGGTGCGGGGAAGTCCACCGGGACGTACGCCCCCGCGTGGTCGTAGTGCCAGACCAGGTGCGACTGCTGGGCGGTCGAGTCGAACATCTCCAGCAACTGCTCGTAGTCACCGCCCAGTTCGTCCACCGGAGTCACTTCGAGGCCGCAGACCTGGAGCAGATAGGCCCGGCGCAGGAAATGCAGCGCGTCGTAGTCGAACCCCGCCACCGGGGCAACGTCCCCGGACAGGCCCGGCATATAGGCGAAGACGGGGACGGCGGGCAGTCCTGCCTCGTGCAGTGCCTTGTCGTACACCGCGATCTCTTCCGCGAAGGGATTGTCGGGGCTGTGGCACAGCACGTCGACGAGCGGGACCAGCCACAAGTCACAGGCCAAAGGGTGCTCCTCAGGTCGGAAGGTCAGAAGGTCAGAAGTCGGCTCAGGTCCGGCTGATGTCGGACATCGGACGTTCCTCGCGTTCAGGCAGCGTAGTCCGGGCGGACGCCCGCTAGCTGCCCCTGTGCAGATCCCAGATCCACACCCCGTCTACCCACTTTCCCGGCCGGCCAAGGAGTTGCTCCACCGTCTCCCGCAGCGCGGCGTCGTGCGGTTGCGGTGCGAGGACCAGCACGCCCGCCTTCCAGTACGCCAGATCCTCGCGCGCGGCCTCGCGCCAGGCGTCCGTGAGCCGCGGGGCGCGGCCCGAGTCGCGGACGTCCCGCAGGAGGTTCGACGTGTTGCGGGGCGAGGCGCCGTAGATGCCGATGCGGTCCGGACCCCAGGGCCCGTTGAAGTAGCCGCCGGGCAGGCTGAAGCCCAGGCCGGCGGTGGTCTGCCAGTGCAGCGCCTGCGCACCGGCCGGGTCCGGCAGCGGTACCGGCACCAGGGATTCGCCCTCGCCCAGGTACCTGCGCCAGGTCCCGTCGGCGATGAACGCGGGCGGCTGCTCCCGCTCCACCGCCCGCAGCGGTGCGGGCACGATCGGCAGCAGCGCGAGGGCGACCGCGGCCACGCCCGCGTACCGCGCCGCCGTCATCGGGCGCCCCGCGTCGAGGAGGCGGGCCAGCGCAAGGGCGAGCAGCATGCCGAGCACCGGCGCGCACACCATCGCCACCCGCGACTCGATGACCGACTCGAAGAGGGGCGCGTGGGCCAGGGGCGCCCACGGCCCGGGAAGCACGATGTCCGTCAGCGGGATCCGGAACTTCGGGCCCAGCGAGAGCAGCGCCGCCGCGACGGCCGTGAACGCCAGCGCCTTCACCACCGCCCGCTCCCAGAAACGTACGACGATCGCGAAGGCAAGGGCGATCAGGGGCCAGCCGTAGAAGGCGTTCTGCTCGGTGGGGTTCTGGGCGAGGGCGTTGGCGGTCTCCTCGCTGCCCGCGAGCGAGCGTTCCGCGAAGGAGAGGAGGGCGAGGGGGCTGTTGCCGGAGTTGTCGCCGTGCAGCACGCTCGCATAGCTCTGCGGCCCGAAGAACTGCCAGTAGAGCGGGAAGGCGACCAGCGGGACCGTGACCGCCACGGCCACGCCCAGACCGCGCGCCAGGGGCCGGATCGCGTCCCTCGCCACATCCCTGCGCACCAGGCCGTACGCCGCCGCGAACAGCAGCATGCCCATCGCCGCGAGCAGCAGGGGTTCCTCGCCGAGGAAGATCTGGTACGTCGTGAAGAGGCCGAGGACGACCCCGTCCCGTACGACCCTGGAGCCATCGCCCTCGCAGAGCCGCAGCGCCCTGTCGATGATCGGCGGGATCATGAACAGGACCATGAAGTTCGGGTGCGCGTGGGCGTGGCTGATCATCGGTGGCGCGAAGGCGGCGAGTGCCGCGCCGACGGCCGCCGCGCCCCGGTGCCGTACGAGACGCTTGCGGATCAGCCAGTACCAGGCGACCCCCGTCGCGGCCAGGCCGAGCGTCATCGCCGCGTTGAGGGCGACAGCGGGGCCGAAGAGCCAGGTCACCGGGGCGAGGGGGACGGAGAGGCCGAGCATGACCGTGTTGGCCATGAGGTTCACGCCGTCGGGCTGGTTCTGGAGGGTCGTGAACAGGGGGTTGTGAAGGTGGCGGACGTTGTCCGCCGTCACCGCGAAGAACCACTCCCACTGGTTCTGGTCCTGGAGGGAGGAGGGGAGATAGCGGTCGCCGGGGTCGATCAGGCGGCCGGAGTAGAGGGTGACCGCCATGGACAGGAAGAGCGCCACGACGAGCAGATCCACCGGGCGGACGGTGCGGGCCTTGAGCGAGGTCAGCTCGGCGAGGACCTTCACGTAGTCGAAGGGGCGGACCTTCGAGCCCTCCTGGTGCGCCCAGCGCACCGGCACCTCGGCGACCGGCCAGCCGGAGCGGCGGAAGTACTGGAGTATCTCGACGTCTATCCCCCAGCCGCGCAGACGGGACGCGGCGAAGGCTTCACGGGCACGGTCGCCGTCGAAGAGCTTGAAGCCGCACTGGGTGTCGCGGACTCCGGGGACGGCGACCGTTCGTATCAGGAAATTGCCGGTACGGCCAAGCAGTTCGCGCAGGCGGTGCTGGTGGGCCTCGATGGTGGCGTCCGCGCCCGCGCGGGAGCCGATCGCTGCCTCGTGGCCGTCGGTGAGCGCCTTGTCCAGGCACTCCAGTTCCTGGATGGGGGTGGCCAGATCGGCGTCGGTGATCAGTACCCGGTCGCCGCGCGAGGCCAGGACACCGAGGCGCAGGGCGTGGCCCTTGCCGCGGTTGCGGCCGGAGTGGATCAGCCGGACGCGGGAGTCGGCGGCCTCGGCGTCGGCGGCGATGTCCAGGGTGCCGTCGGTGGAGCCGTCGTCCACGACGATCAGCTCCCACCGGGGGCGGTCGGCGCCGTCCGTGTGTCCGGCGTATCCGTCGTCGAGGTACTTCCGGATCGCGGCGAGCGTCGGGGCCAGGCGCCGTTCCTCGTTGTAGGCGGGGACGACGACGGTCAGGTCCACACTCATGCAGCGGCCGCGAGACGTTCGATGAGGGCGAGCGAGTGGGTGTTGTACTCGTCGATGATTCTGTGCGCGGCCTCCGGGTCGCGGTGCGCGAGGGCGTCGACGAGCTCGGTGTGCCGGGCCCAGAGGGTGCCGCGCAGGTCGCCGTCGCCGCGTTCGACGGCGCGGCGGAGGTAGGTGACGGCGCAGACCCAGGACTGGACGCGGATGCGGTGCAGGAAGTCCGAGAGGTAGGCGTTGCCGAAGAGGGCGCTGAGCTCGCGCCAGAAGCGCAGGTCGTAGCCGATGAGGACGTTCAGGTCGCCCGCGCAGGCGGCGCGCGATGCTTCCTCGCCGCGGCGGCGTACGGACAGGAGGGCGGCGGACGCCTCCTCCGGGCCCTTGGGCCCCAGCGGGGTGCCCTTGCGCAGGAGGTCGCGGAAGATGCCGTCCGCGACGAGGCTGCGGGCCTCCAGCATGCCGCGGTAGTCCGCGAGGGAGTGCTCGCGGACGCGGTAGCCGCGGTGCTGGTCGGCGTCGAGGAGGCCCTGCGCTGCGAGGTTCACCAGGGCTTCGCGGACGGGGGTCGCGGAGACGCCGTACTGCTCGGCGATCTCCTTGACCGTGAACTCCTGGCCCGGCTCCAGACGACCGCCGAGGATCTCGTCGCGCAGCGCGTCGGCGATCTGCTGGCGCAGAGTGCTGCGGATGACGGCGGGGCCGTCGGTGCCGGGCATCTGGGTTCCCTCGCGGAGTCGTTTCGGTGACCGTCGTTTGCTTACGAGCACGTCAGACTACGCGGTCGGGGTTCCCTGCCCCGGGCAGCCGGTTTCCGGCGCCCGGCAGCAAGGTGCCCCACGGGGGAAACGATCACACCGTGTGTTCGTCCGCCACCGTCAGCGCCGCGTCCAGTGCCGCGAGGCCTTCCTTGGCCTCCGTGTCCGTGATGTTGCACGGGGGGACCACGTGGGTGCGGTTCATGTTGATGAAGGGCCACAGGCCCTGCTTCTTCGCGGCGGCGCCGAACGCGGCCATCGGGGCGTTCGCCTCGCCCGTGGCGTTGTACGGGACCAGGGGCTCGCGGGTCTGCTTGTCCTTGACCAGTTCCAGGGCCCAGAACATGCCGATGCCGCGCACCTCGCCGACGCTCGGGTGCCGCTCGGCGAGCTCCGCGAGGGCGGGGGCGATGATCTCCGTACCGACGCGGGCCGCGTTCTCGACGACGCCCTCGTCCTCCATGACGTTGATCGTCGCCACGGCCGCGGCGCAGGCCAGCGGGTGGCCGGAGTACGTGAGACCGCCGGGGTAGGGCCTGCGGGCGAACGTCTCGGCGATGGCGGAGGAGATCGCGACGCCGCCCAGCGGGACGTAACCCGAGTTCACGCCCTTCGCGAAGGTGAGGAGGTCGGGCACGATGCCGCCGTCGAAGTGGTCGGCGGCGAACCACTTGCCGGTGCGGCCGAAGCCCGCCATGACCTCGTCGAGGACGAAGACGATGCCGTAGCGGTCGCAGATCTCGCGTACGCCCTTGAGGTAGCCCGGCGGCGGGGTCATGATGCCCGCCGTGCCGGGGACGGATTCCAGGATGATCGCCGCGATCGTCTGCGGGCCCTCGAAGGCGATGGTGTCCTCGAGGTGCTGGAGGGCGCGCTCGCACTCCTGCTGCTCGTTCTCGGCGTAGAAGGGGCTGCGGTAGAGGAACGGCGCCCAGAAGTGGACGACGCCCGCAGAACCGGTGTCGGAGGCCCAGCGGCGGGGGTCACCGGTGAGGTTGATCGCGGTGGAGGTGCCGCCGTGGTACGAGCGGTAGGCCGAGAGGACCTTGGGGCGGCCGGTGTGGAGGCGCGCCATGCGGGTCGCGTTCTCCACGGCTTCCGCGCCGCCGTTGGTGAAGAAGATCTTGTCCAGGTCGCCGGGGGTCCGCTCGGCGATGAGGCGTGCGGCCTCGGAGCGGGCTTCCACGGCGAAGGCGGGGGCGAAGGTCGTCATCTCCGCCGCCTGCTGCTGGATCGCGGCGACGACCTTCGGGTGCTGGTATCCGATGTTCGTGAAGACGAGGCCGCTGGTGAAGTCGAGGTAGCGGTTGCCTTCGTAGTCCCAGAAGTACGAGCCCTCTGCGCCGGCCACGGCGAGGGGGTCGATGAGCTCCTGTGCGGACCAGGAGTGGAAGACGTGTGCGCGGTCTGCTGCCTTTACGGCTGCGCCGACCTGGGGGTTCGGGTTCGGCTGAGGGGTCATGGGGGTGAGGGTAAATGTCCACGGTGTGGACGGGACATGGGCGTCCTGTTTTGCGGGGGCGGGGGGTACTGGACAGTGTGTCGCGCTCTTCCCTCGCCGGGGGCGGTGCGTCTCGTTCGTCCGGGCCCGGCATCGGGCCGGGGATTTTCTCCCCAACCCCGCCCCTTCCCGAAAACTCGCTCGGCGCAAGGGCCTTGTAGGCGCCGAAATCACCGGCTTCGCCGAGTTCGTCCTCAAACGCCGGACGGGCTGGACTAGTCGTCCGCCACCACCCTCGCCCCCGGCCGCCCGTCCTCCCCGCAGCGGATCTCGTACGGCAGGTCGTCCTGGTCATCGTCGTCGTCGCTTGGTTCAGCTTCCAGGCGGGCCACCCTGCCCGGGCCCCGTTCCACGTCGTCGTCGATGTGGAAGCCGTCCGACGGGCTCCACGAGACGAGGTACACCGTGCCGTCCTGCCTGCACTCGACGGTCGCCGTGCCGCCCGTGAAGCGGAGGGTCGAGCGCTCCGATGCCGGTTGGGAGGGCGTTGGTGTGCTGGACGGCGAAGGCGACTCCGGCGGCGGAGACGCCGATGCAGACGTCGCCGACAACGCTCTCTCCACCGCGGCCTCGTCCAGGGGATGGCTGTGTGCCGCGTCGCCGCTGTCCGACGTGGCCAGCTGCCAAGCGCCCAGCGCTCCCGCGGCCGTTCCCATCGCCACCCATGCCGCGGTCACCGCCGCGCTCCGCCACTTCCTCATCGGGCCACTGTGCCGCACAGTTTCCTAACGCCCGGTTAAGGGGCGGCCAAAGCACCTGACTACGGTGGATGTATGGCCCATCTTCTCGTCGTGGAGGACGATCCCCAGCTGCGCGGCGCCCTGGTGCGGGCCCTGCGCGACAAAGGACATGCCGTCGCCACCGCGCCCAGCGGCATGGCAGGCCTGGACGCGGCGGTCACGCACCGCCCCGATCTCGTCGTGCTCGACCTGGGGCTTCCGGACGTGGACGGCTCGCAGGTCCTTCGTATGCTGCGGGCCGTCAGCGACGTGCCCGTCATCGTCGCGACCGCCCGCGACGACGAACCGGAGATGGTGGCGGTCCTCGAAGACGGAGCCGACGACTACATCGTCAAGCCGTTCGGCGCCGCCCAGCTCGACGCCCGCATCAAGGCGGTCCTGCGCCGGCTCGGCGCCGGTGAAGCGGCCGAGGAGCCCCTGCGGGTGGGCGGCCTGGCCATCGACCAGGCCTCGCGCGAGGTCACCCTGGACGAGCGCCCCCTCGACCTCACCCCCCGTGAGTTCGACCTCCTCACCTACCTCGCCCACCGCCCCGGCCAGGTCGTCTCCCGCCGCGAACTCCTCGCCGAGGTGTGGCAGCAGCCCCTGGGCGGCGCCGACAAGACCGTCGACGTCCACCTCTCCTGGCTCCGCAGAAAGCTCGGCGAGACCGCCCAGGCCCCCCGCTACCTCCACACGGTCCGCACGGTGGGCGTCAAGCTGACGCCCCCCGAAGAGAGCCCGGCCCCAGTCCCCCCGGAGGCTGACAGCGAGGCGAAACCCGCCTCCCGGGGCCCGGGGGCAGGCTGATGCGACGCAGTCTTCTCCTCCTCACCGCCGCCACCACCGCCCTCGTGCTCACCGCCCTCCTCGTCCCCCTCACCCTCCTCACCCGCACCCACGCCGCCGACCGCACCACCGCCGAGGCCACCGCCAGGGCCCAGTGGGTCGCGCACGCCATCGGGCCCGCGCTCGCCACCCCGGACGAGCGCGAGACCGCCGAGCAGACCGTGGAGAGCGTCAACACGCAGGATCTTCCGAGTACTTCGCTCGTCCTCGCCGACGGCAGCGTCATCGGGCCCGACCCCGGCGGCGCGCCCCGCGTCACGGACGCCATCCGCCTTGCCCGCACGGGACGCGCCTTCACCTACGAGCCCTCCACCGGCGGCCGTCAGGTCCTCGTCCCCGTGCAGGGGGCCGCCGGCGGTACGGCCGTGGTGCAAGTGACGCTCAGCGAGAAGCAGTTGTACGCGGGCACCATGACCTCCTGGCTCGTCCTCGCCGGGATCGGGGTCGGCCTCGTCCTCGTCGGGCTGCTCCTCGCCGACCGTCTCGGCGCGCGTCTCGTCGGCGCGACCCGCCGCCTCGCCCGCACCGCGGACCGCCTCGCCGCGGGCGACCTCACCGCACGCGCCACCCCGGAGGGTCCGCCCGAACTGCGCCTGGTCGCGGGCCAGCTGAACCACCTCGCCACCCGCATCGACGAGCTCCTCACCGCCGAACGCGAGAACGCCGCCGACCTCGCCCACCGCCTGCGCACGCCCGTCGCCGCCCTGCGCCTGGACGCGGAGACCCTCCGCGACTCGGAGGAGGCGCAGCGCATCGCCGCGGACGTCGCGGCCCTCGAACGCAGCGTGGACGACGTGATCCGCAAGGCCCGCCGCCCCTTCCGCGACGCCCCTTACGCGGACCTGGCCGCCGTGGCCCGCGAACGCGCCGCCTTCTGGCTGCCGCTGGCAGAGGACCAGGGACGTACGACGGAGACCGAGACGGAAGAGGCGGAAGGGGCGGAAGCAGCCGCTCCCGTGCCCGTGCCCGAGGACGATCTCACCGCCGCCATCGACGCCCTCATCGGCAACGTCCTCGACCACACCCCCCAGGGCACGCCGTTCCGCATCACCGTCCGCACCACCCCGGCAGGGCGGGCCGAACTCACCGTCGCCGACGAAGGCCCCGGCCTCCCCGCGACCTACGCGGACGCGCCGGCCCGCGGCACCAGCGGCGGCGGCTCCACGGGGCTCGGCCTCGACATCGCCCGCCGCACGGCGGAGTCCGCGGGCGGCACCTTCGAGATGGCGTCGGACGCCAACAGCGGCACCCGCGTGACGCTCACCTTCCCGCTTGCTGCCCGGCCGCCTGCGAAGCCCTCGGAAACGCGACCCGGACCGACCGGGCCCACCGATTGACCCCGAGCTCCGGCCGCAGCGCGGCGAAACCGCCGCAGTACTTCGTGAAGTCGGCGGCCCGCACGCCGTACCGGTGCAGGACCCGGTCCGCCTCCGTCAGGTGCCCCTGCGTCTTGGTCTCCACCAGGACGAGCCCGGAGTCCGCCGCCACCGAGCGCCCGGTGGCCACGTCCCGCACCACGAGCCCGGCGTCACACGTGATGCGCTGCCCGTCGGCCACGAAGGTCGCCCGCTGGTACGCGGTGACGAGCGCGGTCGTCAGTCCGTCGGGTGCCTCGATCCCGTACGACCCGCTCAGTACGCCCGCGAGGAATCCCTGCCGCTCGGCGTCGAGCACGCGGTCGTCGCCCTCGAGACGCTGGCGGTGCTTGACCGTCTCGCCCCGGCCGCTCTTCAGCTTGATCTCGAACTGCCGCTCGCCGCTGTCCTGGTAGACCCGCTCCCGGATGCGGTAGCGCAGCCGCCTGCCCTGCCGGTGGTGGTGGTAGGTGAGCAGCTCGGGGGTGTCGTAGTACGTGGAGTGGTAGCTGAACCAGCGCTTTCCGCCGATGCTCAGGGCCCGGAAGGGGCCCGAGGCGCGGCGCGGGTCCGTGAGGAGCGCGGCCAGGTCGTCGAAGATCTCGACCGGCACGAGATAGCTGTTGTCGTAGCGGGCGAGCAGTTCGGCGCGGGCGTTGACCTCGTCGAGCGAGATGGGGTGCGCGGCGAGCGCGGCGCGTCCGATGGCGCGTACGGCGGGGTTCACACGGACTCCTTCTGGGCGACGGGGGCAGGCGTGCGGGACCGGGTCGTGCGGCGTCGTGGTGCTGTACGTATGAACTCCCCGGCCTGCTCGGAAGGTTCCGGTTGGCGGAAGCGGACTTCCAGAACCATCAGGTCACGGACGTAGTCGACCTCCTGGACGGTCCAGCCGAGCGGCTCCCCCAAGCGCCGTGACAGCTCGGCGCGCAGGGCGGTCTCCTCGCGGTACACGGCGTCCAGGGTGATGACCGCACGCCGGTCACCGGCGAAGAGGCGCGGGTGGTCGGCGCCGTACATCACCAGGAGCAGCACGGCCGCGAACCCGGCGGCGACCGGCAGATCGAGGCCCGGAAGGCCGCAGAGCAGGCCGAGCACGAGGGTGATGAAGTAGTACGCGACCTCCTGGTGCTGCAAGGCGTCCGAGCGGAGCCGGACGATCGAGAGCACCCCGAAGAGTCCGAAGCCGAGCGCGAGACCGCCGTTGCCGCCGGCGCTCGCGAGGGCGGAGACGACCGCGAAGAGCGCGACGTTCAGGGCGAGATAGGCGGGCACCAACTCCCTTCTGCGGTGCCGTGGATAGAAGACCCCGAAGGTCAGGAGGGTCACGGCCACCAGGTCGAGGCCGAGGTGGGCGGCCATCTGTCCGAGGTTCTCTGCGCTGTCCATGACCAGGACGCTAGGGAGCGGCGGGTTAAGGGCGCCCCCAGCGGGAGTTAACGAGCCGGAGAGCCCATCCCCGGGGACCCTTGACC
>NZ_JBNNJZ010000294.1:0-10237 GCF_050270335.1 Streptomyces sp. NPDC059900 | reverse complement strand
GTCCCGCCGTCCGCCGAGCACCACAGGTCGAGGTCCAGGTCCTCCACCGTGAGCGTGGCGCCGTCCCGTACGGCGGGGCGCGTCACGTCGCAGTACCAGCCCTTGAGGACCCCTGCCGACGTGCGGACCTCCTTCACGGCGTACCAGCGGTCGCGCCAGTAGTGCTCCGTGAAGACGTCGCCCGGCTCGAAGCGTACGAAGCCGAAGTCCCGTACCCCCGCCGCCGCCCACGGCGCGCGGACCGTCACCACGGTGCCGTCGTCCGAGACGACCTCCGCCGGGTAGCGGATCTTCGTGCGGCCCGCCTTCGTCAGGACGACCTCCACCCGGGCGGTCCCTGTGTCACCTGTGTCAGCCGAGGTCCCGGACATGGCGTACCTCCGTCGCGCAGATCTCGTAGCCGAACCACTTGTTGATCGCCAGCATCGGCTCGTTCCCGGCGTCGTTGCCGGTGAACGCCTCGGTGCAGCCGGCCGCCCGCGCCCGGTGCAGGGAGTCGTTCTTGGCGAGCTTGGCCAGGCCGCGCCCGCGGAACGCGCGTGCGGTGCCGGTCATGCCGCTCGCGTAGCGCGAGTCGCCGTCCGTGCGGGCCAGAGTGAAGGCGGCGGGGCGGCCGTCCACCACCGCCACCGAGGTCAGCCCGCGGTCCACCAGCGGGTGGTTCCAGGTCTCGGCGAGCCAGTGCTCGTAGTCCGTGAACTCCGCGGCCACATCGCTCGGTTCATCGGCGACGGTCTCCGCGTCCAGGTCGAACAGGGCGCGCGGATCGTCCCCGAAGTCCGCCCCCGTGCGCAACTCCACCCCGGCGGGCGGCTCCTGGCGCGGCGGCAGCGGGCCGCCCGCCAGGTCGAGGCGGAGGAAATGGGCCGAGCGGCTCGCGCGGTAGCCGCGCCGGGTGGCGAAGGCGAGGTTCGCCGGTTCGTCGAGGACCCAGGAGAAGACCGTGCCGGCGCCCTCGTCGGCGAGGTGGGCCTCCGCCGTCCGCAGGATCAGCGAACCCGCGCCGAGCCCGCGCCGCCCGGGAAGTACGTAGACGTTGGCGAAGCCCTGGCCGGGCTCGGGGCTGTCGTAGGCGACGCCCACCTGTGCCGTGCCGATGATCTCCCCGTCGGTCTCGGCCACCAACTGGCGGTAACGGGAGTCGGGATGGGCGTGCGCCAGGTCGAACAGGACCGAGTCGGCGGTGGCGAGCATGGCGGGTACACAGGCGCGGCGGACGACGGCGAAGGCCTCGGCGTCGGCCGTGTCACCGGGGCGCAGGGCGCGGACTAGGACGGTCATGGGGCCGCACGCTACGCGCGGGATGTGTCAGGGTGCCTCCTATTTTCCGCGGGTGCGGGACAATCTCCGCGTGACTCTGAAGATCGAGATCGACGACGGTGGCGGCGCCGGTACGGGTGGCGTGCCCTCCTACGAGCAGGTGCGGGTCCAGATCGCCGAGCAGGCGCGGGGCGGGGCGCTGCCGGTGGGGTACAAGCTGCCCACCGTGCGCGGGCTCGCCCAGGACCTGGGGCTCGCCCCCAATACGGTGGCCAAGGCCTACCGGCAACTTGAGGCGGACGGGGTGATCGAGACGCGGGGGCGCAACGGGACGTTCGTCGCCGCCGCGGGGGACGCCGTCGCGCGGGAGGCTTCGGGCGCCGCCCAGGCCTTTGCCGGGCGGGTCCGGCGGCTGGGTCTCTCTGAGGAGGACGCGCTTGCCGCCGCGCGGGATGCGCTGCGGGCGGCCTACGGGGACTCGGGGTGAGGTGACGCCGCACCCCCGCCGCCTGGCTTACAGATAGAGCCCCGAGTCCGCACCCTCCCGGGGATCCGGGACGGACGTAGGGGTCGTGCCGCGCCGCAAGGCGTACAGCTCCGCCAGGGTCGCGCCCTCGCGGGAAACCCCCTCGTCCGTGCCGAGCCATTCGACCGACTCGGCGCGGGTCAGGCTGCCGACCTCGATGCGGGCGAGGCACCGGCCGGGCCGGACCACCGCGGGGTGGAGCCGCTCAAGGTCCTCGTTCGTCGTGACGCCCACCAGGACGTTGCGGCCCTGCCCGAGCAGCCCGTCCGTCAGGTTCAGCAACCGCGACAGCGCCTGCCCCGCGGTGTGCTTGGCCTCCCCCCGGATCAGCTCGTCGCAGTCCTCCAGGAGCAGCAGCCGCCAGCGGCCCTTCGCCGTGCCGTCGTCCTCGCCGATCGCGATGTCCATCAGATAGCCCACGTCGCTGAAGAGCCGCTCCGGGTCCAGGACGCAGTCCACCTGGCACCAGTCGCGCCAGGACCGCGCCAGAGTCCGCAGCGCCGACGTCTTGCCGGTTCCCGGCGGTCCGTGCAGCAGGAGCAGCCGGCCCGAGATGTCCTCCGGGGTGGTCTTCATCAGGGAGTCCATGGCCCCGGCGACCGGCGCGGTGTAGTTCGCCCGCACCTCCTCCCACGTACCCGCGGTGATCTGCCGCGTCGTGCGGTGCGGACCGCGCCTCGGGGACACGTACCAGAACCCCATGGTCACGTTGTCCGGCTGGGGTTCCGGCTCGTCCTGCGCGCCGTCCGTCGCCTGCTTCAGGATCTCGTCCGCGAGGTCGGCGGTCCTCGCGGTCACCGTCACGTCCGCGCCGTGCTTCCAGCGGGAGACCAGGAGCGTCCAGCCGTCGCCCTCGGCCAGCGTCGCGCTGCGGTCGTCGTCCAGGGCCGCGCGCAACACCGTGGCTCCCGGCGGGAGCAGGGAGAAGCCGGGCTTGACGCGGTCGATGTTGGAGCTATGCGAGAACGGCTGCTCGCCGGTGGCGAAGCGGCCGAGGAACAGGGCGTCCACGACATCCGACGGGGAGTCGCTGTCGTCTACGTTGAGCCGGATCGGCAGGGTGTCCTGTGGGTTCGCAGACATGCCGCCATGATCCGGCACGCAAGTGCCCTTGTGCATCCCGGTTTACGCACTTCGCGGTAGTCCACACGCACTCCAGGGCGCTCCACACGCGCTCCGGCGTACCCCGCAGGGCAGGGGAAGGCTTGAAGGCGCCGCCACAAAGCCCCGAACCGGTGACAACGGAACCTGTCCTACCGCCAACTGCCCCGGTTACGATTGCCCCTGATGGGACGTCATGGGTGGAATTCGGGGGCGCAGCGGTGGCGGCTCACCGCGCTGCTCGGCACAGCTGTGGCCGCACTGGCCCTGATCCTGACCGTCATCACCACGCTCCCCGGTGACGACACGGGCACCGAGGGCACCACACGCGACGGGGACAAGGTGCACGGCACCCCCGCCGTCCCGCCCGACGAGGCGAAACCGGCCGTCGGCTGGGGCTTCACCCACACCCAGTACAGCGCGGACCACGGCGAGAAGGACGCCGTGCGGCGCGCCGAGGAGATGCTGGCGGACCAGCCGCGCCCCCTGCCGCAGATCCAGCACGTCATGGGCTGGGGCGCGGGCAACCCCGAGCCGGTCAAGGGGCGTTACGACTTCTCGGAGATGGACAGCCGGATCGACTTCATCCGCGCCACCGAGGGCACGCCGGTCGTCACCCTGTGCTGCGCCCCGGACTGGATGAAGGGCGGCAAGCCCGGTGCGGACAACACCGACTGGAGCCAGCAGTCCCTGGAGACCGCACCGGAGCCCGCCCACTTCAAGGACTACGCCAAGCTCGCGGCGACCGTCGCCAAGCGCTATCCGGACGTGCGGCACTTCATCGTCTGGAACGAATTCAAGGGCTTTTGGAACAGCGAGGAGTCCCGCTGGGACTACGAGGGCTACACCGAGCTCTACAACCTGGTCTACAAGGAGCTCAAGAAGGTCAACGAGGACATCATGGTCGGCGGCCCCTACCTCGTCATGGACAGCGTCGACCCGCGCCAGACCGAGGGCGCGTCGAAGGAGGTCAAGGGCGCCTGGGGCCGCATGGACCAGCGTGTTCTCGACGCCTTCGACTACTGGAACAAGAACAAGGCGGGCGCGGACTTCGTCGTCGTGGACGGGTCCAGCTACACCGTCGACGACGAGATGCTCCCCGACGAGTTCAAGGCCACCGACAAGCTCACGGCGGTCAGCAAGTGGGTCGGGGAACGCACCGGCGACCTGCCGCTGTGGTGGGCCGAGTACTACGTGGAACCGGGCGACAGCGACGACAACCGCGACGACTGGTCCGAGCCGCACCGCGTCGCCGTGCAGGCCGCGGGCCTGATGGCGATGGCCCGCGGCGGCGCGAGCAGCGGCTTCTACTGGAACCCGCAGAACAGGGGCGAGGACTGCGCGGGCTGCCTGTGGCGCTCCACCGAGCTGGACGACGGCGGCACGGAGCTGCCGATGCTGGAGCTTCTCTCCCGGTTCAGCGACGCCTTCCCGCCCGGCACGCAGTACGAGAAGGTCTCCGTCGCCGCGGACGACGTACCGAACGTGCGCGTCCTGGCCGACAAGGACACGGTGCTCGTCGTGAACACCCTCGACCGCCCGATCGACGCGAAGATCGACGGCCGGCGGTTCACGATGAAGGGATACGGGGTGAAGTGGCTGGAGCGCTGACCCGCTCCAGTCACCGGCACCGCACCCGCACCCTCCTGGCCCCGCAGCCGGGGAACGTCACGCCATCGTCAGGAACCGCTGGACCAGCGAGGCGAGCAGCACCGCGAGCAAGGGCAGCGAGAACCAGAACGTGCTCTGCAACCAGCGCAGTTGCCGCACGCTGGGCTCCACCGCCACCCGCACGACCTCACGCGCGCCGAGCAGCAGGATCAGGGCGATCGCCGCGAGGGCGCCGATCACCGACCAGGGAGTCCAGGTCACCTGCGGTCCGATCGGGCCCGGAGCGGCTTTCTCGACCGTGCCGCCCGGTTGCTTGCGCAGTGAGTAGAGGGTCGCGTCGGCGTTCGTGAAGACCTTCTTCAGCTCCTGGCGGTTGTCGAGGTTCGTGATCAGCCGGGCGTCCCATGACGTCGGGTAGCCCACGTCCATCTGGAGATACACCGTCTGACTCTTGTTGATCATCAGATACGAGTTGGGGCCCGCGTCCTTGAGCGCCTTCACCAGACCGGAGACCAGGACCGGATCGGCCGGGGCGAGGGTCGGGACGTACTGCACCTTCTCCATGTCCTTGGCGCCCCAGGGCATCGCGGGCGTCACGTTGTTGATCGTGTCGTCGCTCATCCACAGCAGCCGCACGGTCGGATCGTCGTGCGCGTAGACGTAATCCATCGCGGCGACTTCCCCGACCCTGGTCCGCTCGAAGGGTTCGTTGCCCCAGCGCGCCACCAGGAAGCCGCCCATCAGGACCAGGCCCGCCATCAGCGCGGCGAGCGGCGCCAGGCTCACCCGGTCGCGGTCCCGTTCCTTCGCGGTGATTCCCGCGCGCGGGAAGAGCGCGAGAGCGGCGAGGAGGGCCGCCCCCGGCAGGGCGAACATGAAGACGCGCAGGGCCATCTCGCCGCCGTACGACTGCATGCCGAAGCCCAGGAACGGCACGAAGGTCAGGACGAGCAGCGAGCGCTCGGTGTACTTGTGGTCGCGCCGCCGCCACCAGCCGTAGCAGGCAAGGGCCATGACACCGCCGGCAAGCGCCACGCGCGCGTACAGGACGAGTTGATGGGTCGAACTGCCGCCCTCGATCCGGCCCGACACCGACGACGACACATTGCCGCCGACCCCGCCGATCCCGCCGAACAGCTCGTCGAAGTGCCCCGACCAGTACGGCTCCGCGAGGAAGCTCAGCCAGACGGCGACGAACACCGCGAAGAGGATCGGCAGGCCGCGCAGCTCCGAGCGGCCCACCAGGACGAGCACGGCAAGGACGCCGAGCATCACGAACGGCGTGAGCTGGTGGGCCGGGACCGTCGCCGCGAACAGGGCGATCAGGACGGCGAGCAGCACCGCGCGCTGGCGCCGGTCGGCGGGCTCGACCTCAAGCTCGCCCGGGCGGCGCTTGGCCCACAGCACGTGGGGCGCCCGGAACCACACGAGGAGCACCGCGACGAACACCAGATAGAGCAGATACGTGAAGCCCTGCGGCGAGAAGTAGTCCTGGCCGACCCAGCCGCTCAGTGCGAAGATCCACACCCCGGCCCATTTGGCGCGCCAGGACGCCCGCATGGCCCGCACGAGCAGCAGCATCGGCGCGAGGTAGAGCAGTTGCATGGCCAGCGGCCACCAGCGGATGACCTCGGTCATGTCCGAGACGCCGCACGCCTTGGCCACGAACGTCGCCGCGGCGAAGAACCCCGGCCAGCTCCAGCGCGCGTCCAGGTCGGGCACCGCGGAGCCGGTCCTGTTGATGTACTCCATGAAGCCCAGGTGCTGCCAGGCCGTCGCGAACCGCGGCTCGTCCTCCAGGACGGCGGGCAGCGCGTGCAGGCACACCACGGTGGCGACCAGGGTCGTCAGGAGCAGGGCCTGGTGGGGGCGCTCCGTCCAGAGCAGGGATGCGAAGACGACGACGAGCAGCGCGGCCCCGAGCAGGGTCGGCGCGGGCAGGACGGAGATGAGCCCGAGCCCGCCCATCTCGTCCAGGTCCGCCTCCGTGATGCCGAGCGCGGGCAGCCAGTAGAGGGTGAGCGCGAAGGCCAGGAACAGCGCCATGAACAGGGTGCGGCGCCCTGGCAGCGGCTTCGGGCCGGCGGCGGGCCCCGGCGGAGCCTGGGGCGCGCGTGCGTCGGTGCCCGGCTCCTCCGCGGGCGCCGTCACGGCCGATGACACCGAGGGGGGAATCGGCGGGGGCGCTGCGGGTTCCCGTGGCGGGAGCGGAGGCGTTCTCAGCGCCCAGGTCGGCCTGTGCTCCATGACGTCCCCCTCGTCCCCCGCATGCCTCACGTGTCCCTCGCGCCCCACGCCCCCTGTGCCCGCGGGCTCCCCGGCAACGGGCTTCGCCGAAGCACCGTTCCCGGCGGCGGGCTTCCCCGAGGCGGCCCGCCCCGAAGCGGCCTTCCCGTTAGCCGCCCTCCCGGAAGCCGCCCTGCCGAACGCCGGTGTCCCCGACGCGGGGGTCCCCGGCCCCGGACGCACGTCGGGCCTGCGCTCCGGATGCTCGAAGTCGGTCTGCACGGCCAGTTGCAGCGTGTCCGAGTCCAGTGTCTCGCGCAGCGCCCAGGCGGGCCCCCGCCGTTCCTTGCGCTGCCCCGGCACCTCGGCGGGGGGCGGGGGCGTCGCCTCGGGCGTCCCCAGATCGGCGAGATCGCCGTCCGGTGCCGCGTCGGCCGGCTCGGAGGAGGGAGCTCCCCGCGCCACCCGGTACAGCTTGGGCGCCGCGATCGCCACGATCACCGCGAGGCTGGAGATCTCGGCGACGCCCGCACCCGTAAGCCCCATCCGCGGCAGCAGAAGCAGCGTCAGGCCGAGCACGAGCACGCACAACAGGCCCTGCAACCAGGCGATCCCGGACGTACGGCTCTGCGCCCGCTGCACCGCGAAGTACGTCTCCATGACGACCCGCAGTGCCGCGCCCACCGCGAACCAGCGAAGCAGCGGCGTCGCCGCGTCCGCGTACCCCTGGCCGAAGACCCGCAGGACATAGGGCGCGCAGAGGAAGAGCAGACCGCACACCGGCAGCATGATGCGCGTCATGCGGCGCAGCACGGCCCTGGTGTTCGCCGCGAGCCGCGCCGGGTCGTGCGCGCCCTCGACGGTCAGCGACGCGCCCATGTTGATGGCGAGCAGATTGACCGTGCCGCCGATCGTGGTGGTGATGTAGAAGTACGCGTTGTCGACCGAGCTGACCTGCGAGGCGACGATCACCGGTACGAGATAGACCACGGCCAGCGAGAAGAGCGAGCCCGTGTAGTCCCCGGCCAGGAAACGGCCGATCTCGCGCAGCGTCGGCGGCTGCGCCTTGTCCCTGGTCGCCTCGATGTGCCGTGGCACCAGGCGCCGGAACACCAGCCAGCCGAGCGGGATCACCGACACCGCGATCGCGGCCACCCACGACACGAAGACGCCCGCGGTCGGGATCGCCGCGGCGATCGCGATGAGCAGCCCCAGCTTGACGACCGAGAAGACCGTGTTGCCGACCGGCACCCACAGGGCGCTGCGCAGCCCCGTCAGGACCCCGTCCTGCAAGGTCAGCAGCGACCAGGCGATGACGGCGGCGATGAAGCCGAGGCCGTGCAGCGGGCCGTGCAGGAATCTGTACGAGGGGCCCCACAGGTCCAGCGTGAGCAGGAAGATCAGTGCGGCGAACGCGACGACCAGCGAACTGCCCGCGTACGTACGAAAGATGAGTCTGCCCGTGGCCCGTCCCGCGACCGGTATGAAGCGGGCGAGGGCCCCCATCAGGGTGAGGGCGGTGAGCCCCGCCAGGAACTTCATGGCGGCGATCGCCGCCGAGCCCTGGCCGACCGCCGACTCCGAGTAGTACCGGGCGGCGGCCAGCCAGAAGCCGAGGCCGAGCACGCCGGAGATGCCGGTGTTCAGCATCAGGGCGTAGGCGTTGCGGAACAGCGGACTCCCGCCACCGGAGCCGCCGCCTCTGCCGGGCAGGCGCATTCTGCTCATCCTGCCCGCCTTGCCGGACGGCGGCTGCTGTTCGGTCATGGGAGACCCAGAGACGTCTGCCCGGGCGGTCGACGTGTCAGACACGGGTACGAATTGCCTTCCGGCGGACCTGTCGTGCTCTGCGGACCACTGCGTACCCCTTGGTGAGGGCACTGTCCCTTGCGAAGTTGCGGGTGATCGCGCGGCCCTCGACGAGCCGCTCGAACTCCTCGATGCCGGTGGAGCGCCGCACGGTCACCCGTTTGAGGGCGTACGGCCCCTGGGTGCGCCGCGCGAGGCCGTTGTTGACCGCGAGCGACTGGGCGAATCCGGCGCCGCGCACCGTGCGCCGTACCCGTCGGCTGGAGTAGCCGTAGGGGTAGGCGAAGGAGGCGGGGCTCGTGCCCAGTTCGTCGGTGACGATCTCCTTGCAGCGCAGCAGCTCGAACCAGAGGTCGTCGTCGTCCAGCTGGTCGAGCTCGGGGTGCGTATGGCTGTGGCCGCCTACCTCCGTGCCCGCCGCGGCCAGTTCGCGCACCTGGTCCCAGCCGAGCATCAGGTCGAGGCCGCCCCCGGTGTCGTGCTCCCCGCGCAGCCAGCCCGTGGAGACGAACAGCGTCGACGCGAAGCCGTGCTTGGCGAGCACGGGCAGGCCGTGCCGGTGCACGCCTTCGTAGCCGTCGTCGAAGGTGATCAGGACGGGCTTGTCCGGCAGCGGGCGGCCCGCGCTGCGCCAGATCGCGCCGAGAGCGGCCGTGGTGAGCGGCGTGAACCCCCGTTCGCCGAGCAGTTCGAGCTGCTCGGCGAACGCCTCCGGAGACACCGAGAGATCCCGGGTCTGCCGGGTCGGCTTGTGGGAGATGGAGTGGTACATGAGTATCGGGACCGGAGCGTTCATCGCGGTCCCCCTCGGCCGATCGGTGCCGTTCTCATGCGGCAGCCCCCTCACCGTCCGCTTCTTTCCCGATCTCCACGACCGAGAAAGCGGCGCCGCCCCTGCGCGCGCGGACACTGCCGAGGACGTACCCTCCTGCCGCCGTGACCACGCCCGCCACAATGGCCCCGGCGCGACCGGCGCCGCCCGGACGTGCGAGCAGCGCGTCACGCAGTCCGCGCCCGACACCGGCGGGCAGGACGCGCGTGGTGTAGCGCCGCTCGGACTCGAGGCCCTTGCCGGCGCCGACGCTGCGGGCGACGAGCGCCTTGGAGAGGCCTTCCGCGTACGTCCGCGTGCGGAAGTAGGAGAAGCGCTCCCGCGCGGCGGGGACCCGGTGGTGGATCACCGCGCGGTCGTCGATGAGGAGGATCGCGTCCGGTCTGGCCCGGGCGAGGCGGATGCACAGCTCCGTCTCCTCGCAGCCGAGGGGACGCTTGTCGCCGTCGCGTCCGATGCCGGTGGCGAAGCCGCCTGCGGCCTCGAACGCGGTGCGGCGGAAGGAGGCGTTGCCGCCGAGGACGTTGCGCACCCGCACCCGCCCGCCGGGCAGCCCCTTGTACGTACAGCCGACGACCCAGTCGAACTCCTCGGGGAACCAGGCGGGCCTGCGTCTCGACTCCCAGACGGGCATGGTGCGCCCGCCCACCGCGAAGACCTGCGGGTCGGCGTACCCCTCGGCGAAGTGGCGCAGCCAGTCCCGCTCCGCGACGGCGTCGTCGTCCAGGAACGCGATGATCTCGCCGGCGGATGCGGCGATCCCGGTGTTGCGGCCCGCGGAGAGGCCGCGGGGGCCCGCGTTCGCGAGCACCCGCACGCCCTCGGTCTCCTTGTACTCCTTGGCGAGCCGGTCGAGGAGCGGGGTGTTGTGA
>NZ_JBNNJZ010000293.1:0-10277 GCF_050270335.1 Streptomyces sp. NPDC059900 | reverse complement strand
CCGTCGTCTACACCTCGGGCACCACCGGCGACCCCAAGGGCGTCCGCATCACCCACCGCAACGTCGTCCTCAACGCGGTCGCCCTGGACGCCGTCGTCGAGCTCCCCGACTTCGTGGAACACATCAGCTACCTCCCCTTCGCGCACGTAGCGGAGCGCATGCTGGGCATCTACCTGCCGGTGTCCCGCGCCGCACACGTCTACCTGTGCGCGGATCCCGCCGCCGTCGCGGCGACCGCGCGCGAGCTGCGGCCCGCGCAGTTCTTCGGGGTCCCGCGCGTGTGGGAGAAGCTCGCCGCGTCCGTACGGGCCGCGCTTTCCGGTCTTCCGCAGGAGCAGCAGGACGCGATCGAGGCGGCGAACGAGACGACACGCGCGCGCGTGGAGTACGTCGAGCGGGGCGAGGAGCCGCCCGCCGACCTGGAGACGGCGTACCGCGAGGCCAAGGAGAAGGTTCTCGACCCGCTGCTCTCCCTGGCCGGGTTCGACCGCCTGGTGTGGACCGCGAGCGCGGCGGCCTCGATGCCTCAGGACGTCGTGCGTTTCTGGGCGGGCTTCGGCATCCTGATCATGGACGCGTGGGGTCTGACGGAGACGACCGGGGTCGTCACCATCAACACCCCGGCCTCCTTCCGGCTCGGCTCGGTGGGCAGGCCCCTGGACGGCCTGGAGATCCGCACCACCGAGGACGGCGAGATCCTGGTGCGCGGCGCGACGGTCTTCGACGGCTACCTCCAGGCCGACGGCGGCGTGGAGTCGGCCCGCGACGCCGACGGCTGGTTCGCCACCGGCGACGTCGGCCGGATCGACGAGGACGGTTTCCTCTGGCTGACCGACCGCAAGAAAGAACTGATCGTGACGTCGACGGGCAAGAACATCTCGCCCGCACTCGTCGAGAACACGCTCAAGGAGCACCCCCTCATCGGCCAGGCCCTCGTCCACGGCGACGGCCGCTCCTACCTGGTGGCACTGCTCGTCCTGGACACCGAGATGGCTCCCGCCTGGGCCGCCGCGCGGGGCATCACGGGCGACCTGATGGCGAGCGACGCCGTACGCGACGAGGTCGCGCGGGCCGTGGAGGCAGCCAACGCGCGCCTCAACCGCACCGAGCAGATCAAGCGCTACCGGCTCCTGGGGGAGGAGTGGAGCCCGGAGACGGGAGAACTGACACCGTCCCTGAAGCTGCGCCGCCGGGTCATCCGCGAGAAGTACGGGGACGCCATCGACGGTCTGTACACGGGGTGACGCACCCGGTGATCCACGGTCCGTACACCCAGTGATCATTGTGTGTACACCCCCTGCCCACCATGTGAGAAGTGCCGCTATGTGACGTGCGCCACCGCATGTCGGGCGATCCCCGGGGGAAGGTGTCGCGTCGGTCCACGCACGTCAGGGGTGTCGTGGACCGGAGCACATCCGGACACCGGAGTTTTCCGGGCACCAGAGAGTAGACCCCCCACGTGAGCAAGGAAGCCGTAGACACGGCCGCCGCGGACGCGTCTCGCGCAGATGCGTCCCAGGCCCCCGCGGACGCGGGCGACGCCGGTTACAGCAAGGACCTCAAGGCCCGTCACGTCAACATGATCGCGATCGGTGGCGCGATCGGAACTGGACTCTTTCTCGGTGCGGGCGGCCGCCTGCACTCCGCGGGCCCCGCGCTCGCCCTCGCGTACCTCGTGTGCGGCATCTTCGCCTTCTTCGTCGTGCGGGCCCTCGGCGAGATGGTCATCTACCGTCCCTCGTCGGGCTCGTTCGTCAGTTACGCGCGTGAGTTCCTCGGCGAGAAGGGCGCCTACGTCGCCGGCTGGATGTACTTCCTCAACTGGTCGACCACCGGCATCGCCGACATCACCGCGATCGCGCTCTACACGCACTACTGGAGCCTGTTCACCGACATCCCCCAGTGGGTGCTCGCGCTGATCGCCCTCGCCGTCGTCCTCGTGATCAACCTGATCTCGGTGAAGATCTTCGGCGAGATGGAGTTCTGGTTCGCGATCGTCAAGGTCGCGGCCCTGGTCGCCTTCATGCTGATCGGCATCTTCCTGCTCGTCACCCAGCACAAGGTCGGCGGCGAGACACCCGGCCTGAGCGTGATCACCGACAACGGCGGCTTCCTGCCGCACGGTCTGATGCCGGTCGTGATCGTCATGCAGGGTGTCGTCTTCGCGTACGCCTCGCTCGAACTGGTCGGCGTCGCGGCGGGCGAGACCGCCGAGCCGCACAAGGTCGTCCCGCGCGCGGTGAACTCGATCATGTGGCGCGTGGGTCTCTTCTACGTCGGCTCCGTCGTCCTGCTCGCGCTGCTCCTGCCGGGGGCGATGTACTCGGCGGACCAGAGCCCGTTCGTGACGGTCCTCTCCAAGATCGGCGTACCGGCGGCCGGTGACGTGATGAACCTCGTCGTCCTCACGGCCGCGATGTCGTCGCTGAACTCGGGCCTGTACTCCACGGGCCGCATCCTGCGCTCGATGGCGATGGCCGGTTCGGCGCCGAAGTTCACCGCGAAGATGAACAAGAGCCAGGTCCCCTACGGCGGCATCCTGCTCACCTCCGCCGTGTGTGTGCTCGGCGTCGGCCTGAACTTCCTGATGCCGAGCAAGGCCTTCGAGATCGTCCTGAACGTGGCGTCCCTCGGCATCATCAGCACCTGGGTGATCATCATGATCTGTCACCTGGCGTTCGTCCGCCGTGCCAAGGAGGGCGTGATCACCCGGCCCGGCTTCCGGCTCCCCGGCAGCCCGGTCACCGAGATCGTCACGATCGTCTTCCTGCTCTCCGTCCTCGTCCTGATGTGGAAGGACCCGGAGATCGGCCGCAAGACGCTCTATCTCATCCCGCTCATCGGGGCGGCGCTGGTCGCCGGCTGGTACGGAATCCGCCGCAGGGTGGACCGCGAGGCGGCAGGCCTCACGAAGTAGCAGCTCAGCAGCTCAGGGGCCACTCACTGTCGGTGGCAGCGTCTACGGTGGCGTCATGTCGGAGATCTCTTATGTCCGGGGTGACGCCACCGCGCCGTTC
This sequence comes from Streptomyces sp. NPDC059900, assembly GCF_050270335.1. Taxonomy (NCBI): domain Bacteria; kingdom Bacillati; phylum Actinomycetota; class Actinomycetes; order Kitasatosporales; family Streptomycetaceae; genus Streptomyces; species Streptomyces sp. NPDC059900. The sequence continues at coordinate 7,260 of NZ_JBNNJZ010000293.1, read as the reverse complement.
GGCAAGGGCGTCAAGCTGATCGCCCATGTCTGCAACGACCTCGGGGGCTGGGGCAAGGGCTTCGTCGTCGCGGTGTCACGCCGCTGGCCGGGGCCGGAGGCGGCGTACCGCCGGTGGCACCGCGAGCGCGCGAAGAACGACTTCGGTCTCGGCGCCGTCCAGTTCGTCGAGGTCGACCAGTACATATGGGTGGCCAACATGATCGGCCAGCACGGCATGCGGACGGGCAGCAAGGGCGTCCCCGTGCGGTACGAAGCCATCGACACCGCCCTGGCGGCACTCGCCGACAAGGCGGTCGAGCTCGACGCCTCCGTGCACATGCCGCGCATCGGCTGCGGTCTCGCGGGCGGCAAGTGGTCCCGCGTCGAGCCGCTGATCGCCCGGCGCCTGGTGGAGCGGGGCGTCGCCGTGACGGTGTACGACTTCGGAGACTGAGGCAGGGCTGCGGCGGGGCGGCGGGGGGTGGCGGGAGAGAGCCGGGAGAGAGCCGGGAGAGAGCCGGGAGAGTGCCGGGGGAGTGGTGGGAATCACTCAACTGCCCTACAGGTGCGCGTTGTTCCGCACGTATGAGCGGGTAGATCGGCGGCATGCAGCTCATTCCCATGCCGCTAGGGCCCATCAACCCGGACGTCGAGCACATGGTCGTCGGAGCCGTGCTGTTCGCGCCCCTCTACTTCTTCGCCAGGCGCATGATCCTCCGCCTCAACCGCGTACTCGAAGTCCGCGCCGAGATCCTTGAGGAAGCCGCCGGGCCGGCGGCGGAACTGCGCCGCGACGCCGAGCGGATACGCGCCGCGAAGGAGGCCACGCTGGCCGAGGCCCGCCGCGAGGCCGCCCTGGTGCGCCAGCAGGCCCGGGAGGAAGGGGCCGCCCTGATCGCCGCCGCCCGCGAGGACGGCGTACGCGAACGCGACGAGGCGCTGGCGGACGGGAAGGTCGCGATCGCGGCCGAGCGCGCGGCGGCGGACGCCGAACTGCGCGCCCACGTATCGGAGTTGGCGTCCGGGCTGGCGAGCAGGATCGTGGGGGAGCCGGTCGCCGCGGCGACGGGTTCCGGCCGCTAGGAGGGTACTTTCGCGTCTCGCGGGGCGCCGGGCGGACCACCGGCCTGGCGCGTCGCGTGGTGTCGCGGCACGCTCGGTCCATGGAACTCATGGTGCCGGTCAAGGACGGCGAGGTCTGGGCCGAGGACTCGGGAGAGCCCGGCGGCCGGGGAAGGCCGGGTGACCCCGGCGGCGACGCACTGCCGCTGGTCCTGGTGCATCCCGGCGTCGCGGACTCCCGAGTCTGGGACGGAATCCTGCCGCGCCTCACCGAGCGGTACCGCGTCATCCGCTACGACGCACGGGGGTACGGCAGGTCTCCCGCCCCCACCGCGCCCTTCTCGCTCGTCGACGACCTGACCGCGGTCCTCGACCACTTCGACGTGGCCCGCGCGTTCCTCGCGGCGTCGAGCATGGGCGGCACCACGGCCATCGGCCTCGCGCTCGGCGACCCCGGCCGGGTGGCGGGGCTCGCCCTGCTGGTCCCCGGCATCACCGGCAACCCGGACTTCCTCATGGCGGAGTTCACGGCCGAGGTGGGCCGGCTAGCGCAGGCGGGCGACATGGACGGCATCGTGGCCCTGGTCAAGCGCACCTCGGCCGCCGCGGGGGCCGGGAACGACCCGGCGGAGGCGCTCATCAGGGCGGTGATCCCGGCCTGGTTCGCGGTCCACCCCCACCAGGTGCCCGACCCGCCCGCCTTCGACCGGCTCGGCGAACTCGACGTGCCGTGTGTCCTGGCCCTGGGGGAGCGCGACGCCCCCGAGGTGGTCCGCTGCAACGAGGAGATGGCGGCCCGCATCCCCGGCTGCCGGCTCGTGCGGCTGCGCTCCAGCGACCACTTCCCGACCCTGCGCGAGCCGGACGCGGTCACCGAAATCATCCTGGAGGCGTGCGCGGCGGCGGGCTGACCGGGGGCGCACCGCCAATCACCGGCTCCGCCGAGTTCGTCCTCAAACGCCGGACGGGCTGATTTCCCCCGCCCACCCCAATCCGACGCAATGATCCCGCGCCCACGCACCCCGATCGGCCGCGCTGATCCCGCCCGCCCACCCCAATCCGACGGGCGACGCCTCCACCCAACCACCCCAATCCGGCGGGCGACACCCCCACCCAGCCACCCACCCACCCGTTCTCCCCAGCAGATCGCTGCCGGGTAAACGGGTGGGTGGGCGGGAGACATCCGCCGCGAAGCGGCGGGCCAGGATTAGTGACCGTTACCGTGACGGTGCTCGTGCACACCATTCGTCGCGGCGATGGACTTCCACGACTTCGGCGCAGCCGGAGTCGAATCGGCAGCGGAGGAGGACCGGGCGATCCCCGCGTCCTTCGCGGCGGGCGCGTCCGGACGCGAAGGCTGGAACAACCACGCATCGAACAGCGCAGCGAGAGGCTTCCCGGACACCTTCTCCGCGTACTTCACGAAGTCACCCACCGACGCGTTCCCGTACGCGTGCTCCTTGGGCCACCCCTTCAGAATCGCCGAGAAGGACTTCTCGCCGATCTCGTTGCGCAGCGCCTGGAGCGCCAGCGCCCCGCGGTCGTACACGGCGATGTCGAACTGGTTGTCCGGGCCGGGGTCACCCGGCTTGACCTTCCAGAAGGGATCGTCGGCCGGGTGCTGGGCGTACACGTAGTCCGCGAGTTCCTGCGCCGTCCCCTCACCCTCCTTCTCCGACCACAGCCACTGGCTGTACCGCGCGAAGCCCTCGTTGATCCAGATGTCCTTCCAGCCGTCGACGGACACGCTGTCGCCGTACCACTGGTGAGCCAGCTCATGGACCACGACGGACACGTTGGACCCGTTCGCGAACTGCTTCGGGCTGTAGAACGGCCGCGTCTGGGTCTCCAGGGCGAAGCCGCTGGTCACGTTGGGGACGTACCCGCCCAGGGCGTTGAAGGGGTACTTGCCGAAGACCGACTCCAGCCACTCCGCGACCTCGGCCGACCGCTCGATGCTCGCCCGCGCGGCCCCCGCGTTGTCGCCGAGGTCCTTGCTGTAGGCGTTCAGGACGGGCAGTCCGTCCGCGGTCTTGTCCGTCGTGATGTCGAACTTGCCCACGGCGAGCGTCGTCAGATAGCTGGCCTGCGGCTTGTTGGACCGCCAGTTGAAGCGCGTCCAGCCGAGCTTCGAACTCTGCGACTGGAGCACGCCGTTGGAGATGGCCTGCGACCCGTCCGGCACCGAGACCGAGACGTCGTACGTCGCCTTGTCGAGCGGGTGGTCGTTGGACGGGTACCACCAGGCCGCCGACTCCGGCTCCTGCGCCGCAACCCCGCCGTCCGGCGTACGCGCCCACGCCGTATAGCCGTTGATCTTCACCTCGGACGGCTTGCCCGCGTACCGCACGACGACGGTGATCGGCGTGCCCTTGGGCAGACCGGCCGCCGGAGTGATCTCCAGCTCCTGGTCGCCGGACTTCTTGAAGGCCGCCTTCTTGCCGTTGACGCGCACCTCGCTGACCTTCAGGCCGAGATCGAGGTTGAAGCGGGAGAGGTCCTGCGTCGTGGTGGCGTTGATGGTCGCCGTGCCTTCGAGCAGGTCGGTCTTCGGCTGGTACTTCAGCCGCAGGTCGTAATGCGAGACGTCGTAGCCGCCGTTGCCGCTCGCCGGGTAATAGGGATCGCCGATACCCGGCGCCCCGGGGGTGAAGTCGGCGGCCGATGCCGGGATCGCCAGCAGCAGAGAGGCCGCGAGCGCGCCCGGGGCGATGAGTCTGCGGTGCACAAGAACTCCAAGTCGTGGGGGCGGTCGTGTAGATGAGTCCGACCATATTGAGCCCCGTGGCCACGCGTCATGTCCATGGTCGCTACTGTCACACGATCGCCATTCGGCCGACATGTGCCAAAACGCCCCATGAGCCTGTCGTCGGTGCCTACCGCCCTCTGTCGCGCGGGAGTTGACCGGTGTACCTTCCGCGCCATGCCGATACGTGCGCGACGCACGCGCTTGATCCGGAGATCACTCCTTACGACGGCGCTCGCCGCCCTCCTTGCCACGCTCGTGGCCCCGGGGGCCGCACAAGGGGCGCCGGGCGCCCCGCGTGAGAGCAAGCCCGTCTACTCGTACGAGAGCGCGATCCGCGAATCCGTCTGGGTCGACACGAAGATCGACGGTGACGGCGACGGGAAGTCCGACCGCGTCGCCGTCGACATCGTCCGGCCCCGCGAACCGGCCCGGCAGGGCCGGAAGATACCCGTGATCATGGACGCCAGCCCGTACTACTCCTGCTGCGGGCGCGGCAACGAGAGCCAGAAGAAGACGTACGACGCGGACGGCAAACCCGTCCAGTTCCCGCTCTACTACGACAACTACTTCGTGCCCCGAGGCTATGGATTCGTCGCCGTCGACCTCGCGGGCACGAACCGCTCCGACGGCTGCGTGGACGTCGGAGGCCGCTCCGACGTCCAGTCCGCCAAGGCCGTCGTCGACTGGCTGAACGGCCGGGCCCGCGGCTACACCACCCGCACCGGGGGCGAGAGCGCCAAGGCGGCCTGGACGAACGGCGCCACCGGCATGATCGGCAAGAGCTACGACGGCACCATCGCCAACGGCGTGGCGGCCACCGGCGTCAGGGGCCTGAAGACGATCGTCCCGATCGGCGCGATCTCCTCCTGGTACGACTACTACTTCGCCAAGGGCGCCCCGCTCTACGACAGCGGCCCCGAGTGGCTCTCGGACTACGTGGAGAGCCCCGAGGCGCGCGCCCGCTGCGCCGCCGTACAGAAGCGACTTGTCGACGAAGCGCCCCGCAGCGGTGACTGGACCCGGCTGTGGAGCGAGCGCGACCACGTGCCGGACGCCGGAAAGGTGCAGGCCAGCGTCTTCGCCGTGCACGGGATGCAGGACCTGAACGTCCGCATGAAGCACTTCGGCCAGTGGTGGGACGCGCTCGCCGACGCGGGCGTCGGCCGCAAGGTGTGGCTCAGCCAGACCGGCCACGTCGACCCCTTCGACTTCCGCCGCGGCGACTGGGTGCGCACCCTGCACCGCTGGTTCGACCACGAACTCCTGGGCTACGACAACGGCATCGACCGCGAGCCGATGGCCGACATCGAGCGCGCCCCCGGCCAGTGGTCCACCGACCGCGTCTGGCCCCCGCGCGCCACGGACACGGTGAAGCTGCGCCCCGGCAAGGGAACCGCACCCGGCGTCGGCACCCTCGGCACGCGGCCCGGCACCGGCAGCGAGACCTTCACCGACGACCCGGAGCTGAGCGAGACCGACTGGGCCGCGCAGATCGACTCCTCCACCCCCTCGAAGGCCGGGTTCATCAGCAAGCCCCTGGGTCGCGACCTGCGCCTGTCCGGCTCCTCCGAGGTGACCGTCACCGCGACCCCGACGACCCGCACCGCCCACCTCTCCGCGGTCCTGGTCGACCTCGGCCCCGACACCATCCGGGACTACGCGAGCGCCGGCGAGGGCATCACCACGCTCCCCGAACGCACCTGCTGGGGTGCGAGCACCGGCGGCGACAGCTCCTGCTTCAAGGAGACCGAGCCGAAGACCGCCGACGTCGACTACACGGTCTTCAGCCGCGGCTGGGCCGACCTCGGCAACTGGGCCGACGCCCGCAAGGGGCGCCCCCTCACGCCGGGCAAGAAGCACACCATCACCCTCGACCTGGCCGCGAGCGACCACGTCATACCCAAGGGCCACCGCCTGGCACTGATCGTCGCGGGCACCGACAAGGGCCTCATCGATCCCCCCGCGGACACCCCGACCCTCGCCATCGACCTGGCCCGCACCTCGGCCACGGTCCCGCTGGTCGGCGGCGCCGACGCGTTCCGTACCTCCAAGACCTCCGGGACCGTCATCCCGCGCGAATCCCGTCTCGACGGCGTGGCCCCGCCGCGTCCGTTCCGCCCCGTACCGGGAGGCAGCACCTCATGAGACCCCGCACCGGCCTCACACCCCGCATCCGCACCCTGGCGCTCGCCTGCGCCACCGCCGCGCTCGCCGCACCCCTGGTGACCGCGCCCGCGCAGGCGACGCCGACCCCGCCGCGCACCGGATTCGAGGAGACCGACGGAGCGCGCTGGACCAGCCAGCCGGAAGAGCAGGCGCTCCTCGCGACCGTCGACAAGTCGACCGACCGGGTCTCCGTCTCCCGCATCGGCACCACCAAGCAAAACCGGCCCGTCCAGCTGGTCCGCATCGGTGAACGCCCCTCGAAGAACACGGTGTTGCTGATCTGCAGCCAGCACGGCGACGAGCCCTCGGGCCGCGAGGCGTGTCTGTCGACGATCCGCGACCTGGCGTACGCGAAGGACAAGAAGACCCGCGCGTTCCTCTCCCGCACCACGCTCCTCGTCGTTCCCACCGCCAACCCGGACGGCCGCGCCGCCGACACCCGCGGCAACTCCGACGGCGTGGACATCAACCGCGACCACATCTCCCTGCAGACCGCCGAGGCCCGCGCCATGGCCGCCGTCATCCGTGACCGGCAGCCCGACTCCATCTACGACCTGCACGAGTACGGAGCAACCCCCAAGTACTACGACAAAGACCTGTTCGACCTGTGGCCGCGCAACCTCAACACCGACGAGGCGGTGCACGAGGAAGCGCAGACGCTCTCCGAGGCATATGTCAGGCCCGCCGCCAACAAGTCGGGATACACGACGGGAACGTACGGAATCTGGACCGATCCCGTGACCGGCGATCCCATCAAGCAGACGGCCGGTGACGGACAGGAACGCATCCTGCGCAACGTCTCCGGCATCAAGCACGCGGCGGGCCTGCTCATCGAGAGCCGTGTCGACCCGCTCACCGACGCGGAGAAGAAGGACGAGGCACTGAACAACCGGCGCCGGGTGACGTCGCAACTCTCGGCCCTCGGCGGGCTGTTCGCATATGCCAATGAGCGGCGCGGCCAACTGGAGGCCGCCACCGCGGCGGCCCGCGCCGAAGGCTTCCGCGACCGCGGCCCCGTCTATGTCGGCGGCGCGGACAACGACCCGGCCGAGCCCTCCGAAGTGATCCAGGACCCGCCCTGCGGCTATCGGCTCGACGCCGCACAGTACGGCGACATCAAGGACGAACTCGCCCTCCACGGAGTCAGGGTCAGGCGGGACGGAGCCGGCGCCTACGTGCCCATGCGGCAGTCCGCCCGGGCGCTCGTGCCGCTGCTTCTCGACGAGCGTGCCGCCTACCACCTCGTGACAGGTTCACCCGACACCAAGGGTTGAGGGGGTGAGAGGTGCGTCTCTTGTGGTA
>NZ_JBNNJZ010000292.1:0-10323 GCF_050270335.1 Streptomyces sp. NPDC059900 | reverse complement strand
CCCCGGGCCGCTATCCCCTGCGCAGCAGCGTCACCACCGCCGCTCCCCCGAGCCCGATGTTGTGCGCCAGGCCCACCCGCGCCCCCGCCACCTGCCGTGCGTCCGCCTCGCCCCGCAACTGCCAGGTGAGCTCGGCCACTTGGGCGATCCCCGTGGCGCCGAGCGGGTGCCCCTTGGAGATCAGGCCGCCCGAGGGGTTCACCACCCACTGCCCGCCGTACGTCGTCGCCCCGCTCTCGACGAGCTTCCCGGACTCGCCCGGCGCGCACATGCCGAGGGCCTCGTAGGTGAGGAGTTCGTTGATCGAGAAGCAGTCGTGCAGTTCGATCACGTCGACGTCCTCGATGCCGAGTCCCGACCTCTCGTACACCTGCCGCGCCGCCGCCCCCGACATCGGCTGTCCCACGACGTCGATGCACGAGCCCGAGCCGAAGGACTCCCCCGTGTCCGTCGTCATCGCCTGCGCGGCGATCTCCACGGCGCGGTTCTGGAGGCCGTGCCGTTCCACGAACCGCTCCGAGACCACCACCGCGGCGGCCGAGCCGTCCGACGTGGGCGAGCACTGGAGCTTGGTGAGCGGGCGGTGGATGGTCTTGGCGGCGAGGATCTCGTCGACCGTGTACTCGTCCTGGAACTGGGCGTAGGGATTGTGCACCGAGTGCCGGTGGTTCTTGGCGCCCACCGCGGCGAGCTGCGCCTCGCTCGTGCCGTACTTCTCCATGTGCTCGCGCGCCGCGTTGCCGAAGATCTGGGCGGTGGGCGGGGTCATCTCGAAGCCGTGCCGTGCCGCCATCACGCCGTAGTGCCTGGCGACCGGTGACGTCTTGAAGTCCCCGCCGTCGGATCCGCCGCCGAGCGCGCCGCGCGCCATCTTCTCGAAGCCCAGCGCGAGCACGCAGTCGTTGATGCCGCCCTCGACGAACTGCCGCGCCATCATCAGCGCGGTCGCGGCCGTCGCGCAGTTGTTGTTGACGTTGTAGACGGGGACGCCGGTCAGGCCCAGTTCGTACGCGGCCCGCTGGCCGGCCGTCGAGGCCTGGAAGCAGTAGCCGACCGGGACCTGCTCCACGTCCTCGTAAGAGATCCCGGCGTCGTCGAGGGCTTTCGTCCCCGCCTCCTTCGCCATGTCCCAGTACTGCCAGTCCCGCGTCTCGGGCTTCTCGAACTTCGTCATGCCGACGCCGACTATGTACGCCTTCACTGTCCGGCTCCTTCTGGAGGGTGGGGCGGGCTGGATGATGGGGCGGGGCTAGCTGACCGGGCGCGGCTCGGGGTCCCTCGGCAGGCCCAGGAGCCGTTCCGCGACGACGTTCAGCTGCACCTGCGTGGTGCCGCCCGCGATGGTCAGGCAGCGCGACATCAGGAAGCCGTGCAGCGCCCGCTCCCCCGCGCCCTCGCGGACCGCGCCCGCCGGGCCGAGCAGTTCCAGGGCGAGTTCGGCGACCTTCTGCTGGTGCGGGGTCTGCACGAGCTTGCGGACGGAGGCACCGGCCCCCGGTTCAGCGCCGGACACCTGCCGCATCGTCGTCCGCAGGCCGATGCAGGCCAGCGCGTGCGCCTCGGCGGCGAGCGCGCCGATCCGCGCGCGGCACGCGTCGTCGAGACCGGCGGCGCGTCCGATGAGCGCTTCGAGGCCGGTGTCGAAGGTCAGCTGGTCGGCCATGTGGACGCGTTCGTTGCCCAGGGTGTGGCGCGCGACCCGCCAGCCGTCGTTCACCTCGCCGACCACCGCGTCGGCGGGCAGCAGCACGTCGTCGAAGTAGACCTCGTTGAAGAGGGAGTCCCCGGTGATCTCCTTCAGCGGGCGGATGTCGACGCCACGGGCCCGCTTCATGTCGATGAGGAAGTACGTGAGCCCCTTGTGCTTGGGCGCTTCGGGGTCCGTGCGGGCAAGGAGGATTCCGTGGTCCGCCCACTGCGCCGCGCTCGTCCACACCTTCTGGCCGTTGATCAGCCAGCCGCCGTCGACCCGCTCCGCCCGCGTCCGCAGCGAGGCCAGGTCGGAACCCGCTCCGGGCTCGCTGAACAGCTGGCACCACAGCACCTCGCCCCGGAGGGTCGGCGCCAGGAACCGCTCCTGCTGCTCCCGCGTCCCGTACGCGATGAGCGAGGGCACCACCCAGGTGGCGATCCCGAGATCGCTGACGCGTACCCCGGCGGCGGCCAGCTCCTGCTGGACGGCGAGCTGCTGCACGGGGCCCGCGCCGAGTCCGTACGGCGCGGGCAGGTGCGGCGCCGCGTAGCCGGTCGGGGCGAGTGCCTTGCGGGCGGCGGCCGGGTCGAGGCCCCGGGCCGGTGCGATGGCTTCGCGGGCCTGCTCCCGGTACGCCTCTGCCTCCCCGGGCAGTTCCATCCGCAGCTCCCTGCGTGCCCCGCCCTCCGCGAGCCGCACCGCCCGCAGCCGGTGCGCGTCACCGGTGCCGAGCAGCTGCCGGGCAACCAGTGACCTGCGCAGATACAGGTGGGCGTCGTGTTCCCAGGTGAAGCCGATGCCGCCGAGGATCTGGATGGCGTCCTTGGCGCAGGAGTACGCGGCGTCGAGCGCGGCCCCCGCGGCGAGCGCGGCGACGAGCCCCCGCACCTGTGGCGGCTCACCGGCCGCCCGCGCCGCGTCCCACGCAAGTGCCCGCGCCTGTTCGAGGCGCACCAGCATGTCGGCGCAGGCGTGCTTGACCGCCTGGAACTGTCCGATGGGCCGCCCGAACTGCTCGCGCACCTTCGCGTGCTCGACGGCTGTATCCAGCGCCCAGCCGGCCACCCCGCACGCGTCCGCCGCGTACAGGACGCACGCCAGATCCCGTACGAGCGCCCCGTCCACGTCGAGCACCCGCCCTGCCGGGACCTCCGCTCCGGCCGCCGTCACCTCGGCGGTGGGCCGCGTCGGGTCGGCGCTCTCCTGCGTCCGTACGGTCAGCCCGGCGGCGTCGACGGCCAGCCACACCGTGCCGCTTGCGGAGTCCGCGGACTCGGCGGACTCGGCGGACTCGGCGGACTTCGCGGGCAGGATCAGGAGGTCGGCGTCGGCCCCGGAGAGCACGGGCGGGGCAACCCCGTCGAGGATGCGGCCGTCCGCCGCGGACACCGCGGTCAGCGTGCCCTCGCCGAGCGCGACGGCGCCGATCCGCGCCCCGGACGCCAGGTCGGCGGCAAGATCATTGGCGCCCGCCGCATGCAGCACGGCCGAGGCGAGGGCGCCGGCCAGATACGGCCCCGGCAGCGCGGCGCGCCCCGCCTCCTCCAGGACCACGGCGAGGTCCACGAGGCCGCCGCCCCCGCCTCCGCACTCCTCCGGCAGGTGCACCGCGAGCAGGCCCTGCTCGGCGAGTCCGTCCCAGTACGCGGGCCTGCCGCCCGTGCCGACCGGGGCGTCGAGCAGTTTGCGTATCTCCTCGGGCGGTACGGCGCGGGCGGCCCAGCCGCGTACCGCCGCCGCCAACTCCCCTTGTTCCTGCGTGATTCCGATGCCCATGCGCGTCCTCGCCGGTAGCAGCTTCCGGGACGGCGACAGACTAGAACACGTTCCAGTACGGCGGAAGCCTGACGGAGGGTCAGATGTCGGGCCGGTCGGCGCACCACTTATCCGGCCGGTTAACAGCAGGTCAAGAATTCCCCTCGTACGACATCCGTCGGAATAGTCGCCCCGGGAAACAGGTTCGCACTGCACGTACCCCTGCCAGTTTTTCGCAGCGCCCCCGGAGGCCCCACGTAATGACGCAGTCGACGACCCACCAACGCGGCACCCGCGGAGTCGTCCCCGTACTCGCCTTCGCCGGCATCGTCGTCGCGGTGATGCAGACGCTCCTGGTGCCGGTCATCAAGGACCTGCCGACACTCCTGAGCACCTCGCCGTCGAACGCCACCTGGGTCATGACGGCGACCCTGCTCGCGGGCGCCGTGTCGACCCCGATCATGGGCCGCCTCGGCGACCTCTACGGCAAGCGCCGGATGCTTCTGACGAGCCTGGCCGTGATGGTCGTGGGCTCGCTGATCTGCGGTTTCACCGATGACCTCGTCGTGATGATCGTCGGCCGCGCGCTCCAGGGCTTCGCGATGGGCGCCATCCCGCTCGGCATCGGCCTGATGCGCGACGAGCTGCCCCGCGAGAAGCTCGGCTCCGCGATGGCCCTGATGAGCTCCTCCATCGGCGTCGGCGGCGGCCTCGCGCTGCCCCTCGCGGCACTGACCGCGCAGCACGCCGACTGGCACGCCCTGTTCTTCGGCGCGGCGGGCCTGGGCGTCATATCGATGCTCCTGACCGTCCTCTTCGTGCCCGAGAGCCAGGTGAAGGCGCAGGGCACCTTCGACGTGGCCGGCGCGCTCGGCCTCTCCGCCGGTCTGGTCCTCTTCCTGCTCCCCATCACCAAGGGCAGCGACTGGGGCTGGACCTCCGGCATGACGCTCGGCCTGTTCGGCGCGGCGGCGGTCGTCCTGGTCCTGTGGGGCGTGATGGAGCTGCGCCTCAAGGCGCCGCTGGTGGACCTGCGCACCACGGCCCGCCCCGCGGTCCTGTTCACCAACCTGGCTTCGATCATGGTCGGCGTGGCGTTCTACGCGATCTCGCTCGTCCTGCCCCAGCTGCTCCAGCTGCCGACCGCCACCGGCTACGGCCTCGGCCAGTCCATGGTCGTCGCGGGCCTGTGCGTGGCGCCGCTGGGCCTCACGATGATGTTCACGGCTCCGGTGTACGCGCGCCTGTCGGCGAAGTACGGCCCGAAGGTGACCCTCATCCTCGGCATGCTGATCATCGGCATCGGCTACGGCGCCGGCCTCGGCCTGATGAGCGCCGCCTGGCAGACGATCATCATCGCGGTGGTGATCGGCGCGGGTATCGGCCTCGCCTACTCCTCGCTCCCCGCGCTGATCATCGGCGCCGTGCCGCCTTCGGAGACGGGCGCGGCGAACGGCCTCAACACGTTGATGCGCTCCATCGGTACGTCGGTCTCCAGCGCCGTCATCGGCATGGTCCTCGCCAACACCGCGGACCACGTGGGCGGCGTCGCGATCCCGACCATGACAGGCTTCCGGACCTCTTTCCTGATCGCCACGGGCGCGGTCGCGCTGGGACTGGTCTTCGCCCTCTTCCTGCCCTCCGCCCGCCGCTCGGTCAAGACCCAGCTCCGGGCCAGCAGCGAGGAGGACGCGAATCTGCGGGCCGCGACGGAGGCGCTCGCCGGTTTCCACGGCCGGGTGCTGAGCCCCTCCGGGGTGCCGGTCGCCCGCGCCAAGGTCACGCTGATCGACCGCCGGGGGCGGCAGGCGGGGTCGGCCCTCACGGATGAGGGCGGGCGCTACTCGCTCCCGGTGCCGGGCGACGGCTCGTACGTCCTCGCGGCCACGGCCGCGGGGCATGCGCCGCTTGCTTCGGCGGCGGCGTATCGCGCGGACGCGGTGGAGGTCGACCTGCTGCTGCCTGCGGGCGGGAGTGATGTGCTGGCGTAGGGCGGGACCCTGCGGGGCTTTCCCCAGTCCCGCCCCTTCCCGAAACTGGGGCTCCGCCCCAGACCCCGTACAAGATGGCCTCAAACGCCGGCCGGGGAAATCTCAGCCCGTCCGGCGTTTGAGGACGAACTCGGCGGAGCCGGTGATTGCGGCAACGGCAAGGCCCTCGCGCCAGCGAGTTTTCGGGAAGGGGCGGGGTTGGGGAGAAGTCCCTCACCCCTGCGGAGCAGCCTGCTCCAAGTCAGCAATGGTTCCGGACATCACAGTCCGGACGTGCTCGGTGAGGTGCTCCACGGGCCAGTCCCACCACGCCACCGCGAGCAACCGCTCGACCTCCGACTCGCTGTACCGCGTACGAATCAGCTTCGCCGGATTCCCCCCGACCACCCCATAGTCGGGAACGTCATCCACCACCACAGACCCCGAAGCGACGACCGCCCCGTTCCCGATCCGCACCCCCGGCATCACCGTCACCCCGTACCCGAACCACACGTCATGCCCGACGACGGTGTCCCCCCGCCCGGGCAGCCCGCTGATCAGGTCGAAGTGCTCGCCCCACGAGCCGCCCATGATGGGGAAGGGAAACGTGGAGGGCCCGTCCATCCGGTGATTCGCGCCGTTCATGATGAACCGCACCCCCGTCCCGAACGCACAGAACTTCCCGATACGAAGCTTCTCCGGCCCGTAGTGGTAGAGGACATTGCGCGTCTCGAAGGCCGTGGCATCATCCGGATCGTCGTAGTACGAGTACTCCCCCGCCTCGATCAGGGGAGACTTCACCAGCGGCTTCAGGAGCACGACACGAGGCTGGTCCGGGAACGGATGCAGCACCGTCGGATCCGCCGGTACGAGATTCATGAACGTTCCCTCCGCTGCCGGTGACGGCCCCGCCTCCATGATCGGCCGGGCCATGCGGCAGCATAGGTCGGCCCACGGCACAGCCCCACCACTTTTCCGCCCGCTCTCCCGCCCGCTTTCCCGCCCGCGTTTCCGCAGCCCAGGAGGACCCCCATGGCCGCCCCCCAGCCCAAGCCGGAGATCCTCGCCGCCTTCGAAGCGGCGAAGGGCTTCATGCCCACCGGCGAGGGCCTCGCCCTGTACGCGGCGGCGGCGGAAGCGGCGGCCCTCGGCCTTCCGCTCCTGGAGGTCGGGACGTACTGCGGCCGCTCCACGATCCTGCTCGCGGACGCCGCCCGCGAGGCCGGCGTCACGGCGATCACCGTGGACCACCACCGCGGCAGCGAGGAGCAGCAGCCGGGCTGGGAGTACCACGATCCGGCGACGGTCGACCCGGAGGTCGGCCGGATGGACACCCTCCCCACCTTCCGCCGCACCCTCCACCACGCGGGCCTCGAAGAGCACGTCATCGCGATCGTCGGCCGCTCGCCGCAGGTGGCGAAGGCGTGGGGCGGCCCGCTCGGTCTCGTCTTCATCGACGGCGGCCACACGGACGAGCACGCGACCGGCGACTACGAGGGCTGGGCCCCGCACGTCGCTCAGGGCGGCCTGCTCCTGATCCACGACGTTTTCCCCGACCCCGCCGACATCATGACGGGCCAGGCCCCGTACCGCGTGTACCTCAGGGCCCTGGAGTCCGGCGCGTTCACCGAGGTCTCCGCAACAGACTCTCTGCGCGTCCTGCGCCGAACGGGCACGGGGATCTGACCTCGCGGTTAGAGTCGCTACCGTGTCGTACGTAGGTCCGGACAGTCAGCCCCCACGCCCGCCCCGCCGTTTCACCGGCGGCCCTCTCACCGTGACGCTCGCCGCGCTGGTGCCCACCTGCCTGGCCGGGTGGCTCATCTACGAGGCGACGAGCGGGCCGGGGGGCGACGAGCCCGCGAGATCGCTCCCCGCCTCCAGCCAGTCCGCGCAGGGCTCCTCGTCCGCCCGGACCTCCCCGTCCGCCTCCGAGAAGGACGACGAGAAGGGGAAGGGGGACGACAAGGAGAAGGACAAGGCGAGCGACGAGCCGAGCACGTCGAAGCCGCCGGAGTCGTCCGGCCGTCCCGCCGCCTCCGGCCCCCTCAAGGGCAAGGTCGTCGTCATCGACCCCGGTCACAACCCGGGCAACGGCAAGCACACGGCCGAGATCAACCGCCTCGTCAACGTCGGTACGCACCGCAAGGAGTGCGACACCACGGGCACCTCCACGAACAACGGTTACACCGAGGCCGAGTTCACCCTCTCCGTCTCGCGCCACCTGCGCACGCTGCTCCAGAAGGAGGGCGCCACGGTGAAGTTCACGCAGGACGGCGACCGCCCCTGGGGCCCCTGCGTCGACGAGCGCGCCCGCATCGGCAACAACGCCCGCGCGGACGCCGTCGTCTCCGTCCACGCCGACGGATCGGCGGCCGGCAACCGCGGCTTCCACGTGATCCTGCCCGCGTCGGTGAAGTCCGGCGCCGCGGACACCTCCAAGATCGTCGTCCCGTCGCGCGATCTGGGCGAGCGCATCGCGGGCAAGTTCCTGAGCGCCACGGGCAGTGCCCCGTCCAATTACATCGGCGACGGCACAGGACTCGACGTGCGCAAGGATTTGGGCGGCCTCAACCTCTCCACCGTCCCCAAGGTATTCATCGAGTGCGGCAACATGCGGGACGCCAAGGACGAGGCGTTGATCACGAATGACGCCTGGCGGCAGAAGGCAGCACGGGGGATCTCGGACGGAATCGTGAGTTTTCTGCGGGGATAACGCGTCGGTAGCTCTTTATCCCGAGCAGACACCCCACCCATGGGAACGATAATGTCCTCCGTACGATGGGGGGCCATCCCCGCGCTCTGCGCCGAGACCTGCGGCGAGCGACGCCTCCACCGACGAGACGACTTACGAAGGACCTGAAGTGAATATCCGCTCTCTCACTCGAGGCGACGGCGTGGTGATCGGGGCAGCGGTGTTGCTCTTCATCGCCTCTTTCCTCGACACTCTTGACGCCGACGGCGGCGACAGCGACAAGCTCCCCAACGCCTGGGCGAACGGCAACCTGCTGTTGAGCGTGTACCTGCTCGGCTTCATCGCCGCTGCCCTCATCGTCGTGGGCCGTGCGCTTCCGCAGCCGCCCAAGGTCGCGGGCCTCGACCTCGGTCAGCTCGGTGTCGCCTTCGCGATCGCTGCCGCCTGGAGCTCGATCGGAGCCATCTTCGACGCCGACCAGTCGTACGGCTTCCTCTTCGACAGCGGCCTGAGCGGCGGCAACGGCGGACCCGACGCCGGTATCGGCCTCATCCTCGGCATGATCGCCGCCCTGGTCCTTGCCGCCGCAGCGGTCGCTACCGCGCTGATTCCGGCACTGAAGGCCCCCCTCGTCGGCGCCCCGCGCCCGGCCGCCCCGCAGCCCTACGGCGGTCAGCCGCAGGGTGGCTACGGCTACCCCGGTGCGCAGGGCCAGCCGCAGCAGGGTCAGCCCTACGGCGCCCAGCCCGGTCAGCCGCAGCAGGGTCAGCCCTATGGCGCCCAGCCCGGTCAGCCGCAGGGGCAGACGCCGCCTCCCGGAGCGGCGCAGGCCACCGGTGACTTCTCGCCGTTCTGGTTCGCCGTGCCGGTGCCGCGTCCGCTGTACGCGGAGGACGGTTCGCCCACGCCGATCGCCGAACTGGCGCCCGGCACCTGGTACTTGGCCGTCGAGCAGCGCGGCCCCGGCCTGGTGGCCCAGACGCAGGACGGCCGTCGCGGCGTTCTCCAGGACACCACGGGGATCCAGCGCGGCTGATCGCCCGCTCCCGCACCTCGCGGCCCCTCGCCCTTCCGGGCGGGGGGCCGTTGTCGTACAGTCGCCTCTCTGCACTGAACTGACGGACCGTCAGGAAGGAATGGGGCATGGGCTCGGACATGCGCCTGGGACTCGCACTCGGCTACTGGGGGCGCGGCCCCGACCCCGGGCATGTGGCGCTCGCCCGGGAGGCCGAGGGGCTCGGCTACGACTCCGTGTGGACGGCGGAGGCCTGGGGCTCGGACGCCTTCACGCCGCTGACCTGGATCGCGGCGCAGACCTCGCGGATCAAGCTGGGCACGGCGGTCGTACAGATGGCGGCGCGCTCGCCCGTGACGACCGCGATGCACGCACTGACCCTGGACCACCTCTCCGGCGGGCGGATGATGCTCGGGCTCGGGCTTTCCGGACCGCAGGTGGTGGAGGGGTGGTACGGGCGGCCGTTCCCGAAGTCGCCGCTGACCGCGACGCGGGAGTACGTGGACGTCATCCGCCAGGTGCTGCGGCGGGAGGGGCCCGTCGCCCTCGACGGACGTTTCCACTCGCACCCCTACCAGGGCGATGACGGCAGCGGTCTGGGCAAGCCCCTGAAGCCGATCACGCATCCGCTGCGGGCGGATCTGCCGGTGCTGCTGGGGGCGGAGGGGCCCAAGAACATCGCGCAGACGGCGCGGATCGCGGACGGGTGGCTGCCGCTCTACTGGTCGCCGATGCGGTCCGATGTGTACGAGGCGTCGCTCGCGGAAGCGCGGGACGGGTTTCTGGTCGCCCCCATGGCGCGGGCGAAAGTCTGCGACGACGTGGCGGAGGGCTTGCTTCCGGTCAAGGCGATGCTGGGGTTCTATATCGGCGGAATGGGGCACTCCGCGCGAAACTTTCATGCGGATCTGATGGCGCGGATGGGGTTCGAGGAAGAGGCGCGGCGGATTCAGGAGTTGTTTCTGGCGGGGCGCCGGGAGGAGGCGGTCCTCGCGGTTCCCGATGCTTTCGCCGATGAGATCTCTCTGGTGGGGCCTCGTGAACGGATCGCGGAGAGGCTGGAGTTGTGGCGCAAGGGACCGGTGACGGATCTGCTGGTCCTCGCGCCCGACCCCCACACCCTGCGGGTACTGGCAGAGCTGAACAGTTAGGTGGGGGCGGACCCTGCGGGGCTTTCCCCAATCCCGCCCCTTCC
>NZ_JBNNJZ010000291.1:0-10327 GCF_050270335.1 Streptomyces sp. NPDC059900 | reverse complement strand
GCGGGGGATCGGTGAAGGCGATGAGCGGCGAGTCGTCATAGCCGACCACCGAGATGTCGCGCGGGACCTGCAAGTCCCTTTCACGGGCGGCCCGGACGGCGCCGAGCGCCATCATGTCGCTGGCGCACACGATCGCCGTGCAGCCCCGGCCGATCAGCGTGCCCGCCGCGGCCTGGCCGCCCTCCAGGGTGTAGAGGGAGTGCTCGATGAGCTCCTCGGAGTCCGCGGGTGACATCCCCAGGCGTTCGCGCATGCCGATCTGGAAGCCCTCGATCTTGCGCAGTACGGGAACGAAGCGCTTGGGACCTACCGCGAGCCCGATACGGGTGTGCCCGAGCGAGGCCAGATGCGTGACGGCCAGGCGCGCCGCGGCCCGGTCGTCGGTGGAGACGAAGGGGGCCTGCACCTTGGGGGAGAAGCCGTTGACCAGGACGAAGGGCACGCCCTTGCCGCGCAGCACCTCATAGCGCTCCATGTCGGCGGTGGTGTCGGCGTGCAGGCCGGAGACGAAGATGATCCCGGAGACGCCGCGGTCCACCAGCATCTCGGTCAGCTCGTCCTCGGTGGAGCCGCCGGGCGTCTGGGTGGCAAGCACCGGTGTGTAGCCCTGGCGGGTCAGGGCCTGGGCGATGACCTGGGCGAGCGCGGGGAAGATCGGGTTGTCCAGCTCGGGGGTGATCAGGCCGATCAGGCCCGCGCTGCTGCGCTGCCGCAGCCGCGTGGGACGTTCGAAGCCGAGCATGTCCAGGGCGGCGAGGACGGATTCGCGGGTGGCGGCGGCCACGCCCGGCTTGCCGTTGAGCACACGGCTGACGGTGGCTTCGCTCACCCCCGCCTGCGCTGCGATGTCGACGAGCCGTGCGGTCATGCAGGGACTGTACCGGTGATCTGCCGGATTGCACACCGGTTGCGAAAGCTTGCAGAAAGCGTCGGTCTTGCAAGGTCCTTGCGGGGGATCGCCGCGGTGACAGGGGAGTGCGCGCGCCACCTCTCAGGGGCCTGTCAAGCGCGGCAAGGGCAACCGTAAGGACACACGGCGGTAACGATCAGCAGCCCTTGCAGAAATTTCCCGCAAGGTCTTTCGGGCGCTTTTCAATCCTGTTACGTTCCCTGGCAACCCGGTGCCGCGTCGGTGCGGCTCGCAGGAGGCAGCTCTGTCGGGGGTTTCGCCTCCCCCTTGTTCCGGGATCAGTTGAAGGAGTGCACATGCGGCGTGGCATAGCGGCCACCGCAATGGTCGGGGCCCTGGTTTTGACAGCGGCAGCGTGCGGTGGCGACGACGGAGACAGCGGCAAGAACAGCTCGGGCAAGCTGTCCGGCACCGTCACCTTCTGGGACACCTCGAACGACGCGGAGAAGGGCACCTACGAGAAGCTCGCCAAGGGCTTCGAGAAGCTCCACCCGGACGTCAAGGTCAACTACGTGAGCGTCGCGTTCGGCGAGGCCAACGCCAAGTTCAAGAACGCCGCGGGCGGCAACTCCGGCGCCCCCGACGTGATGCGCACCGAGGTCGCCTGGGTCGCGGACTTCGCCAACCTGGGCTACCTGGCCCCGCTGGAGGGCACCCCCGCCCTCGACAAGGCGGACGACTACCTCCCGCAGGCCGCGGCCAGCACCAAGTTCAAGGGCAAGACCTACGCCGCCCCGCAGACCATCGACACCCTGGCGCTCTTCTACAACAAGAAGATGCTCAAGGAAGCCGGTGTCGAGACGCCCAAGACCTTCGACGAGGTCAAGAGCGCCGCGAAGAAGATCAAGTCGAAGACCGGCAAGACCGGCCTCTACCTGCGCGGCGACGACCCGTACTACTACCTCCCGTACCTGTACGGCGAGGGCGGCGACCTCCTCGACACCAAGAACAAGAAGGTCACCGTCGACGAGCCCGAGGGCGCCGCGGCCTTCAAGGTCATGAAGGACCTGGTCGACTCCAAGGCGGCCACCACCGACGCGAGCGACGGCTACAACAACCAGCTCAACGCCTTCAAGGACGGCGACGTCGCGATGGCCCTCGACGGACCCTGGTCCATCGAAGGCGCCCTGCAGGGCAAGCAGTTCAAGGGCGACAAGGACAACCTCGGCATCGCCCCGGTCCCCGGCGGCAGCGACCGGCAGGCATCGCCGCAGGGCGGCTGGAACCTCGCGGCCTACGCCGGCTCCAAGAACCTCGACGCCAGCTACGAGTTCATCAAGTACATGAGCTCGGCCAAGGTGCAGCAGCAGACCACCGAGAAGCTGAGCCTGCTGCCCACCCGCACCTCCGTCTACGACGTGCAGTCCGTCAAGGACAACCAGATGGTGCAGTTCTTCAAGCCGGCCGTGGACAAGTCCGTGGAGCGGCCCTGGATCCCCGAGGCGAACGCCCTCTTCGAGCCGATCCGGCTGCAGATGGAGAAGGTGCTCAGCGGCAAGACCTCGCCCGACAGCGGGGCGAAGGGTGTCGGCGACGCCTACCGCAAGCTCCTGAAGGACTACAAGTAAATGGCTGTTGACAGCAGCCAGTCACTGGCCAAGGCCGCGGACGCCCCGGGCGCCCGCGGCCGCGGCCGGCGGACCGGCGACTCCGGCAAGACCCCCGGACGGCTGCGCAGGTCGCTGTCCACCCACTGGTACGCCTGGAGCATGGTCGCCCCCGTGGTGGCCGTGATCGGCGTGATCATCGGATACCCGCTGGTGCGGGGCCTGTACCTGTCGACGACGGACGCCAACGAGGCGAACGTCGAGCGCACCATCGGCGTCAACCACATCCCGGCGACCTACAAGTCCGTCGGCGTGGACAACTACACCGCCGTCCTCTCCGACGGCGTTTTCTGGGACCGCCTCACCTGGACGATCATCTGGACCGTCTCCTGTGTCGCGATCTCCTTCGCGCTCGGCCTGGTCCTGGCCAACATGCTCAACCGCAAGCTGGCGGGACGCTCCTTCTACCGGATGGCGCTGATCCTGCCCTGGGCGGTGCCCGCCTTCGTCTCGGTCTTCACCTGGCGCCTGCTCTTCAACGAGAAGAACGGCATCCTCAACAAGATCCTCGCCGGCGGCGGCATCGACGCGATCCCGTGGCTCAACGACCCCACCTGGGCCAAGCTCTCGGTGATCACGGTCAACGTCTGGCTCGGCGTGCCCTTCATGCTGGTCGCCATGCTCGGCGGACTCCAGTCCATCCCCGGCGAGCTCTACGAGGCCGCGGAGATGGACGGCGCGAACGCCTGGCAGCGCTTTCGGCACATCACTCTGCCGGGCCTGCGCACCGTCAGCAGCACCGTCATCCTGATCAGCGGCATCTGGACCTTCAACATGTTCCCGGTGATCTTCCTGCTCACCCGGGGCGGTCCCGGAGACGCCACCGAGATCCTGGTGACGTACGCCTACCGGCTCTCGTTCGTCGTCAGCCCGCGCGACTTCGCGGGATCCGCGGCCTGGGGCGTCATCATTCTGCTGCTCCTTTCGCTCTTCGCGGTCGTCTACCGCCGCGCGCTCCGCAAGCAGGGAGAAGTGTGGTGACCACCATGACCAACCAGAAGGCCCCGGCGTCCTCGTCGCCGGGCAGGCCCAAGAAGATCAGGGCGCGCGGCGAGCGCGGGCCGCTGGCCTCCGTCGCGCTGCACGTGGGCCTCATCGCCGCCGCCGCGACCGCGGTTCTCCCGCCGCTGTGGCTCCTGATCACTTCGTTCAAGCCGACGAGCGAGGCGTTCTCCACCGACCTGGTCAAGGACTTCACGCTCCGCAACTACGACCACGTCGTCAACGACACCGAGTTCCTGAGCTGGCTCGGCAACTCCCTGCTCGTCGTGGGACTGACCACCGTCATCGGTGTCTTCATCTCCGCGACCACCGGTTATGCCGTCAGCCGCTTCAAGTTCCCCGGCATGCGGCCGCTGATGTGGCTCCTGCTCATCACGCAGATGTTCCCCGTCGCGGTGCTCATCGTGCCGCTGTACAACCTGCTGGCCAGCCTGGGCCTGCTCAACCAGCCCATCGGCCTGGTCGTCACGTATCTGACGATCGCCGTGCCGTTCTGCGCCTGGATGATGAAGGGGTACTTCGACACCATCCCGGTGGAGATCGACGAGGCGGGGCGCGTGGACGGGCTCAACCCGTTCGGCACCTTCTGGCGGCTCATCGTGCCGCTGGCCAAGCCCGGCCTCGCCGTTACCGGCTTCTACAGCTTCATCACCGGCTGGGCCGAAGTCGCCTACGCCTCCGCCTTCATGACCGGCGAGGAGAACCTCACCCTGGCGGGCGGCCTGCAGACCTTCGTCAACCAGTACACCAGCGACTGGGGCTCGCTGACGGCCGCCGCGGTCATCGTCGCGGTGCCCGCCGCGGTGATCTTCGGCTTCGTCCAGCGCCACCTCGTCGGCGGTCTCACGGCCGGCGCGACGAAGTCCTGACACGGCACACACCCCCCTCGCACTCGACCTCTCGATCCCAGGGAAGACATGACCCAGCATCTCGCCGCCCCTGCAACCCCCGCCTCCGGCACCCACACGGACTGGTGGCGTGGCGCGGTGATCTATCAGGTCTATCCGCGCAGCTTCGCCGACGGCAACGGTGACGGAATGGGCGACCTGGACGGCGTCCGTGCCCGCCTGCCCTACCTCAGGGACCTGGGCGTCGACGCCGTGTGGCTCAGCCCCTTCTACTCGTCGCCGCAGGCCGACGCCGGCTACGACGTCGCCGACTACCGTGCGATCGACCCGATGTTCGGCAACCTCCTCGACGCCGACGCCCTGCTGCGGGACGCCCACGACCTTGGCCTGCGCGTCATCGTCGACCTGGTGCCCAACCACTCCTCGGACCGGCACGACTGGTTCCAGCGCGCCCTGCGCGAGGGCCCGGGCTCCCCCCTGCGCGAGCGCTACCACTTCAAGGCCGGCAAGGGCGAGAACGGCGAACTGCCGCCCAACGACTGGGAGTCCGTCTTCGGCGGCCCCGCCTGGACCCGGGTCGAGGACGGCGAGTGGTACCTCCACCTCTTCGCCCCCGAGCAGCCCGACTTCAACTGGGAACACCCCGCCGTCCACGACGAGTTCCGCTCCATCCTGCGCTTCTGGCTGGACATGGGGGTCGACGGCTTCCGTGTCGACGTCGCCCACGGCCTGGTCAAGGCCGAAGGGCTGCCCGACATCGGCATGCACGACCAGCTCAAGCTCCTGGGCAACGATGTCATGCCGTTCTTCGACCAGGACGGCGTGCACGAGATCTACCGCAGCTGGCGCAAGGTCCTGACCGAATACGCGGGCGAGAAGATCCTCGTCGCGGAGGCGTGGACGCCCACCGTCGAGCGCGCCGCCGCCTACGTCCGCCCGGACGAGATGCACCAGGCCTTCAACTTCCAGTACCTGGGCACCCACTGGGACGCCGCCGAGCTGCGCGAGGTCATCGACGTGTCGCTGGCCGCGATGCGCCCCGTCGGCGCCCCGGCCACCTGGGTGCTGTCCAACCACGACGTCACCCGGCACGCCACGCGGTTCGCCAACCCGGCGGGGCTCGGCACCCAGCTGCGCACCGCGGGCGACCGCGAGCTCGGCCTGCGGCGCGCCCGCGCGGCGACGCTCCTGATGCTGGCACTGCCCGGCTCCGCGTACGTCTACCAGGGCGAGGAGCTCGGCCTGCCCGACGTCACCGACCTGCCCGACGAGGTGCGCCAGGACCCCTCGTTCCACCGCGCGAGCGGCCAGGACGGGTTCCGCGACGGCTGCCGGGTGCCCATCCCGTGGACCACCGAGGGCTCCAGTTACGGGTTCGGCGCGGGCGGCAGCTGGCTGCCGCAGCCCGCGGGCTGGGGCGAGCTCAGCGTCCAGGCGCAGACCGGCGACCCCGACTCGACCCTGGAGCTGTACCGCAGCGCGCTCGCCGTGCGCCGCACGCAGCAGGGGCTCGGTGCGGGCGACTCGCTGGAGTGGCTGGAGGCCCCCGAGGGGGTGCTCGCCTTCCGCCGTGAGGGCTTCGTGTGCACGGCCAACACCACCGGCACGGCGGTGACGATCCCGGCCCCCGGCCGCATCCTGCTGGCCAACGCCGAGGTGGAGACGGCGGACGGCAAGGTCGAGCTGCCCGCCGACACCACCGTCTGGTGGGCGGTGTGACCCTGTCCCTGCCCCGGTCCGCCGACCGGGGAGACGGGGGAGAGCGGCCGGAGCGGGGCGCCCCGCGGCTCGCTGACATCGCGGCCCAGGCCGGTGTCAGCGAGGCCACCGCGAGCCGGGTGCTCAACGGCAAGCCGGGGGTGGCCGCCGGTACCCGGCGCCGGGTCCTTGCCGCTCTTGACGTCCTGGGCTACGAACGGCCGATGCGCATCAAGCGGCACAGCGCCGGACTGGTGGGCCTGGTCATCCCCGAGCTCAGCAACCCGATCTTCCCCGCCTTCGCGCAGGTCGTCGAGCAGGTCTTGTCCGGGCACGGCTACACGCCGATGCTGTGCACCCAGATGCCGGACGGGGCCAGCGAGGACGAGCTGGTCGAGCAGCTGGAGGAGCGCCGGGTCAGCGGCATCGTCTTCCTCTCGGGACTGCACGCCGACACCACGGCCGATCCGACGCGGTATCTCGAACTGCACGCACGCGGTGTGCCGTTCGTCCTGATCAACGGATACAACGAGCACATCCCGGTGTCCTTCGTCTCGCCCGACGACCGCGCGGCGGCGCGGATGGCGGTGCGCCACCTGGTCGACCTGGGCCACCGGCGGATCGGCCTGGCCATCGGACCCACCCGCTACGTCCCCTCGCTGCGCAAGGCCGAGGGGTTCACGGCCGCGCTGCACGCGCTGCTCGGCGTGGAGCGGGCCGAGGCCGAGCAGCGCGTGCAGCGCACGCTGTTCACGGTCGAGGGCGGGCACGCGGCGGCCAGCGCCCTGCTCGACCAGGGGTGCACGGCGATGGTCTGCGGCAGCGACATGATGGCGCTCGGTGCCGTACGGGCGGTGCGCGAGCGCGGCCTTTCGGTGCCCGGCGACGTCTCCGTGGTCGGCTTCGACGACTCGCCCCTGATCGCGTTCACGGACCCGCCGCTGACCACGGTGCGCCAGCCGGTGCAGGCCATGGCGAGCGCCGCGGTGGGCGCGCTGCTCGAAGAGCTGCACGGCAACCCCGTACAGCACACGGAGTTCGTCTTCCAGCCCGAGCTCGTGGTGCGCGGGTCCACGGCGCAGCCGCCGCGCTGAGAGGGGCGCCGGCAGGGCGCCGGCCCCGCGCTGAGAGGAAGGCTCCCGGAGCCGGCCCGGTTCAGGGCGGCGGGGTCATGATGTGGCTCCGGGGCCTCCCCGTCCCGGGCTCCGGCCCGAACGGCCGGGCGCGTGGGGCCCGTTGTGAGGGTCCCCCGGCCGTCCGGACCGGAGTTGTGGTTGAACGTAACACCGCCGCAATGTCTTGCGAAAGGTTTTGCGGCGCATGAACTCCCGGATTCCCGCATCTGGCGCGAGAGTGTGCGCGGAGGCTTGACCGCGCTTCCCGGGGGTCGTACGGTCTCGGCTGAAATCGGCGTTGAAATGTTTCTGCAACATCCTTCAACGGCCTGACGGGCACGGCGCGTTGCCATTCAAGGTCACACCTCACTCATGCAGGAGGCCCTCATGGCTGGCCGAAAGACCAGAGTCCGCAGACCCGTCGCCGCCGCCCTCGCCCTGGTGGCGGGCGCCGCGGGCGGCATCGTCGCCGGAGCCCCGCAGGCCCAGGCCGCCCCGCCCGGCACCAAGGACGTCACCGCCGTCCTCTTCGAGTGGAAGTTCGACTCGGTGGCCAAGGCGTGCACGCAGCAGCTCGGCCCCGACGGCTACGGCTATGTCCAGGTCTCCCCGCCCCAGGAACGCATCCAGGGCGAGGCGTGGTGGACCGCCTACCAGCCCGTCAGCTACAAGATCGGCAGCCGCCTCGGCGACCGGACCGCGTTCAAGAACATGGTCGACACCTGCCACAAGGCCGGGGTGAAGGTCGTCGCCGACGCGGTGATCAACCACATGACCAACGCTTCCGGCACCGGCTCGGCCGGCTCCACCTTCACCAAGTACGACTACCCGGGCACCTACTCGGGCGCCGACATGGACAACTGCCGCTCGGACATCAGCAACTACCAGGACCGCTGGAACGTCCAGAACTGCGAGCTCGGCGGCCTCGCCGACCTCGACACCGGCGAGGAGTACGTGCGGGGGAGGATCGCCGCCTACCTCAACGACCTGCTGTCCCTCGGCGTCGACGGCTTCCGGGTCGACGCCGCCAAGCACATCCCGGTGGACGACCTGAAGAACATCAAGTCCCGGCTGACCAACCCCGGCGCCTACTTCAAGCAGGAGACGATCTACGGCTCGGGCGAGGCGGTGTCGCCGAGCGAGTACACCGCCACCGGCGACCCCCAGGAGTTCCGCTACGGCTGGGACCTCAAGCGCGTCTTCAACAACGAGAAGCTCGCCTACCTCAAGAACTACGGCGAGGGCTGGGGCTATCTGCCCAGCGGCTCGGCCGCCGTCTTCGTCGCCAACCACGACACCGAACGGCACGGCCAGACGCTCAACTACAAGGACGGCGCGAACTACACCCTCGCCCACGTCTTCATGCTGGCCCTGCCCTACGGCGCCCCCGACGTGCACTCCGGCTACGAGTTCAGCAACATCGACGCCGGACCGCCCAACGGCGGCCAGGTCAACGCCTGCTACAGCGACGGCTGGAAGTGCCAGCACGCCTGGCCCGAGATCAGGAGCATGGTCAAGTTCCGCAACACCGCGCGCGGCACGGCCATGACCAACTGGTGGGACAACGGCAACGACGCCATCGCGTTCGGCCGCGGCGACAAGGCCTATGTGGTCATCAACCACGAGGGCTCCACGGTCGACCGGACCTTCCAGACGTCCCTGGCCGCGGGCAGCTACTGCGACGTCCAGAGCGGCAGGAGCGTCACCGTCAACGGCTCGGGCCAGTTCACGGCCTCCGTGGCTCCCAACACCGCGCTCGCCCTGCACGCGGGTGCCAGGAGCTGCTGAGCGGAGACCCCGCCCTGCCTGACCAGCCGCCCGGCATCCGCTTCCCCGCCGCCGGGCGGCTCACCCGACTCGGGGCTCCGCCCCGGACCCCGCACCTCACACGCCGGAGGGGCCGTTTCCCGTCCCTCCGGCGCGCACCCCTACCCCCGCAATGCACAAGGAGAAGCTCCCCTTGACCGGCTCCCCCCGCCGCACCCTCGTCACCACGGCCCTCGCCCTGCTGGCCGCGGTCGCACCCCTGACGTCCTCGGCCACCGCGGCACCCCGCGCACCGGCCACGGCCGACGCGCCCGCCGACCTCGACCTGTCCAAGTCCGCGGCGCAATGGATCGACAAGAACACCCTCGCCTGGGACGTCCAAGGCGACGCCGCGTCCCAGGAGCTGGTCTACGCCCGCGACGGACGGCTGACCGTCAAGGACGGCGAACTCGCAGGCGAGGGACGGCGGATCCGCCTCACCCCGGCCGCGGGCGGCCTCACCGACGCCCAGCGCAAGAAGTACCCGCACCTGAAGGACTACACGGCCTTCACCGTCGACCCGCGCGACCGCGACCAGGCCCGCACCGCCCTCACCGGCCAGCTCGTCGCCACCCGCAGCAGCGCCGACGGCACCCTCCTCGGCGCCACCGGCGTCCAGACGCAGGGCATACTCGACGACCTCTACGGCGCAAGCGCCACCAAGGCCGCCCTCGGCCCCCAGTTCCGCGGCGGCCGCCCCACCCTGGCCGTGTGGGCGCCCACCGCCCAGTCCGTCAGCCTCGAACTGGACGGCAAGCGGGTGGCGATGCGGCGCGACGACGCCAGCGGCGTATGGTCCGTCACCGGCGCCAGGAGCTGGTCCGGCAAGCAGTACCGCTACGTCGTCAAGGTGTGGGCGCCCAGCGTCCAGAAGGTCGTCACCAACAAGGTCACCGACCCCTACTCCACGGCGCTCACCGCCGACTCGGAGCGCAGCATCGCCGTCGACCTCGACGATCCGGAGCTGGCCCCCAAGGGCTGGGAGAAGCTGAAGAAGCCCGGGGCGACACCGCTGCGCGACGCGCAGATCCAGGAACTGCACATCCGTGACTTCTCCGTCGAGGACCGCACGGCCAAGCACCCCGGCCAGTACCTCGCCTTCACCGACACGGCCTCCGACGGCATGAAGCACCTGCGCAAGCTGGCCAAGGCCGGCACCTCCTACGTGCATCTGCTGCCCGCCTTCGACATCGGCACCATCCCCGAGCGAGCCGCCGACCAGTCCAAGCCCGACTGCGACCTGAAGGCGTCCGCCCCCGACTCCGAAGAGCAGCAGGCATGCGTCACGAAGACCGCGGCCAAGGACGCCTACAACTGGGGCTATGACCCCCTGCACTACAC
>NZ_JBNNJZ010000290.1:0-10369 GCF_050270335.1 Streptomyces sp. NPDC059900 | reverse complement strand
GGGCCACATAGCCGCGTACATAGCCGCGCAGCGCCGGATCGGCGCCGGTCGGCAGGCCCGCCGCGAGCTCCGCGGACTCGTGCACGCGGCCGTCGAGGAGCAGCGCCTCGACCGCCTCTACGGCGAGCCGGTCGCGTTCCATGCCGGTCGTCGCCACGCGGGAGGCGTGCCGCAGATGGGTGCCGGCGACCGCCCACTGGCCCGTGGCCGCCTCGCGCCGGGCGCACGCGGCGAGGGCGGCGGCCAGATGCTCGTCCGGGCCCGTGGCGGCCAGCACCCGGTGGCGCAGGCTGGCGTAGTCGTCGTCGACCAGGGCGGCGGCCCGCGTGTGCAGGTCCGCCCGGTGCGCGGGCCCGATGTCCTGGTAGACCGCGGCGTGCACCAGCGGATGCGGGAAGGCGATCTCGGGCACGGCCCCCGGCTGGGTCTCCTTCAGGAGCCCTGCCTTGACGGCCCGTTCGAGCGCGGGCAGGGGAGCGGTGACCCGGGCGAGCGAGGCGGCCGTGCCCAGCGGGCAGGAGAGCCCGAGGACACTGACCGCCTGGACGAGCCGCAGCGCCTGGGGTCCGCACTCCGCGAGATTGGCGAGCACCAGCATGGCGTACGACCGCGGGGCGGGCAGTGGCGTGGTGACGTCCCGCAGGACGTGCGAGGGCACCTGGTCCAGGAGCGCGCGGGCGTGCAGCGGATTGCCGTGCGTGTGGTCGCGCAGCCGTACGGACGCGGAGTGCGGAAGGCGGTCGTTCCATAATTGGGCGCCCAGCGAGGCCAGTTCGTCCGGGCTGAGGCCGTGCAGCGGGATCCGCCGGGTGCGGACGTCGGCGAGCAGCCTGCGGATGCCCTCCGGCAGCTGGGGCGCCTGCGGGTCCCGCGCCGTCACGATCGCGAGGACCTTGTCGACGCGCAGGCGCCGCAGCGCGAACGTCAGGGCGTTCAGGGACGCGGAGTCGGCCCAGTGGGCGTCGTCGAGCACCAGGATGACGGGCCCTTTGTCCTGCAACTCGCTCAGCAGGTCGAGCAGCCCGAAGCCGGCCGCGAGTGGCGGCAGGGTGCCGGGCGCCGAGCGGGGTGTGCGCACCAGTGAGCCCAGGCAGTCCGGGATCGGGATCGGGCTCTGCCCGACGAACTGGGCGAGCACCCCGCAGGGCAGCGCGCTCTCGTTCTCCTCGCCGCTGGCCTGGAGCACACAGGCGTCGCCCGCGGTGTCCAGGAACCTGCGCACCAGTGCGCTCTTGCCGATGCCGCCGGGTCCGTCGACCAGGACGAGGCGTGGTGTGCCCTCGCAGGCCTGGCCGAACTCCTGCTGGAGCACGGCGAGTTCGTGCGTGCGACCGGAGAACGCCTCATGGGACGCCGGTGTCCGGGCGTGGCCGTACAGTGTGTCGCCGGACGTCATCACCGCCCCTGCCTGTCGGCACCCGGTACGGGCGCCGGGACGGTGACGGCGACGCGTGCCGGGCGCATGGCCCTGAACGTCCACGATGATGCCGGGACCGGCCCGGATACAAGCACATTCCGCGCTCCGGGAGACCTGTTTGCCGTGCCGTGGGATCAGGCGCCACAGGAGTCGCCATCCGTCGCGGAGGCGGGTTCCGCGCTCTCCGCGGACACGGCGTCCGGCGGTTCGAGCAGCGAGAGCAGTTCGAGCCAGCCGTGAAACGGCGTGCGGTGGCCCGCGTCCCCTTCCTCGTCGTTCTCGTCCACCACGTTCCCGTGGACGCCCCCCGGCGAGCGGAACACCTCGATGACGTAGCGCACAACGCCCTCCCGAGGGCCGGTACGGGCCTTGAAGCCTGACACATCGCGACAGGGCCACGGTAGGAACCCCGGCACGCACACCGCTTCGGGGAGTCACCTAGGGATGTCCCCGGGGCCCGACCCTTGGCCAAGGCCATGACGCCCCGAACACCCCTTGGAATAACGTACGTTCCGCTGTTTGACGTCACTCTCTGTGGCATCCTTGCCCTCCACACGCATCAGTTGCACGCAGGGGGGTGTCACATGACTGCGCCGACGGAGCGCGCCCCCGAGGGCGGCGGGACACGCGGTGGGGCACGTCCGCCGGAAGCGGCGGAGAAGAACCTCCTCGGGCAGCAGTTCGTCCTTCACCTCGTGGCGATGCTCGTCCTGGTCGCCGTCGCGGTCTGGGGCGGTACGGCCGCCGCGGTCACCGCGGCCACCCTCTTCATCGCGTACGCCTCGACGATGACCGGGCGCGCGGCGAAGAGCGAACGGCCCGAGGCGGCCCAGCATCTGCGGGCCTTCCTCGGTGCGATGTTCGTCGCGCTGGTCGTCGGCGCGCTCGCCTGGGGCATCCGCTCGTCGGTGCTCGCGGCGCGGCCGGTCGACGTGACGCCCAGGGCGCGGCTGGCGAACGCCAACCTCGACGCCGACGGAACGGCGCGGCTCACCGTGAAGGCCGATCCGGGCGACAGCGGCGAACTGCGGGTGACCTTCGCGGCGTCGGACGGGGTGTCCGGGGGCTCTCCCTGCCTGGCCCTGAGCAGCCTGCGGTTCCAGGGCGCGGACATAGTGGCCAAGGGTCCGGTCGGCCTGAAGCACACCCTCACCACCACGCTGGATCTGGTGGACGGCACGGGACCCGAGGTCTCGGCCGACATCCGGCTCGACGACGGCGACGACTGCCGGGTCAGCCTCACGCTCGAGAAGGCGGAGTACCGCCGGTAGCCCAAGGGAGACTCCATGTCCTTCACCGCGCGGCGCCCGCGGCTCGCCGCCGCCGTATGCCTCCTCGCCCTCAGCCTGACCGCCGCGTGCGGCGGCGGTTCCGGGGACCGCTCCGACGACGCGAAGCCTTCCGGGGACTCCGGCACGAAGAGTGCGGCGCCGCCTTCGCTGTTCACCGAGAAGACGCTCAACGTCGCGGTGAAGAAGGGACAGCCGGGCTTCAGCACGCGCAGCGAGGAGGAGGACGACTTCGCGGGCTTCGAGGCGCAGCTGGTGGAATTCCTCAGCTCGAAGCTCCGCTTCGAGGCCGCGGACTGGGACGTCCAGTCACGCGACCGCGAGAACGTGCTGCGCAACGGCAGCATGGACCTGGTGGTGGCCACCTACTCCATCACCGATCCGCGGGACAAGGAGGTCGACTTCACCGCCCCGTACTTCAAGACGTACCAAGGGGTGCTGATCCGGAAGGGATACACGGGCATCAAGACGCTCGCGGACGTCGACGGCAAACGGGTGTGCAGCGTGCGCGGCTCCACCGGCGACCCGGACAGCGAACAGGACGACAAGGCCAAGCGGGCCATCCGCGCCGCCCTGGGCCAGGAAGTGGTGGCCGAGCTGCGCAACAGCTACAAGACGTGCGTCAAGGAGCTCGTCAACGGCAACTTCGAGGCCGTCTGGACGGACAAGATCATCCTTGAGGGCTTCGCCCAGGACCCGCGCTACGCCGACAAGGTCGAGGTGGCGCGGAGCATCACGGTCAAGAACCGGCAGTTCTACGGCATCGGCCTGCGCGAAGGCCAGCGGGCGGACTGCCGTCGCCTGAACGACGTCCTGGAGGACTTCCTCCAGACCCGCTGGTCGCTGGCCTTCCAGACGTACTTCCCGAAGGTCACCGCCCGCACGAGCGCCTTCGAGCAGGACTACAAACCCACCGACTCCGAGTTCAGGAAGCTCAAGCAGACCTCGTGCGGCGCCAAGTAGCCCTGCGCGCAACGCTCGTGGCGCGCAGGAGGGCTCAGACCATCCGGTGGTACTGCTGCGGGGTTGCGACCTCGCCGCCGAGTTCGTTCGCGGCGTGGCGGGCCCAGGAGGGGTTGCGCAGGAGTTCGCGGCCCAGGAGCACGGCGTCCGCCTCGCCGTTGGCGAGGATCTTCTCGGCCTGCTCCGGGTCCGTGATCATGCCGACGGCTGCCACGGGCAGCGACGTCTCGGCCTTCACGCGGGCCGCGAACGGCACCTGGTAGCCGGGGCCCGCCTTGATGCGCGCCTTCGGGGCGTTGCCTCCGGTGGAGACGTCCAGGAGGTCCACGCCGTGGGCGTGCAGTTCCTTCGCGAGGCGGACCGTGTCGTCGGCGGTCCAGCCCTCGCGCTCGTCCTCGGGGTTCTCCGTCAGCCAGTCGGTCGCGGAGATGCGGAAGAAGAGGGGAAGCTCCTCGGGCCATACGGCGCGGACGGCGTCGACGACTTCGAGGGCGAGTCGGGAGCGGTTCTCGAAGGAGCCGCCGTACTCGTCCGTGCGGTGGTTGCTGAACTGCGAGAGGAACTCGCCGATGAGATAGCCGTGGGCGCCGTGGATCTCGACCACCTCGAAGCCGGCGTCCAGTGCGCGCCGCGCCGCGTCCGCGAACTGGCCGACGACGTCCCGGATCTCCTCCTGGGTGAGTTCGTGCGGCAGGAGGTGGCCCTCGTCGAAGGGGAGCGCGCTGGGCGCCACCGGCTGCCAGCCGTGCTCCTCCTGGCCGAGGGGTCCGCCGCCCTTCCAGGGGCGGTCGGTCGAGGCCTTGCGGCCCGCGTGGGCGATCTGGATGCCCGGCGTCGTACCGTGGGTCTTCAGGAAGCCGGTGATACGGCGGAAGGCCTCGACCTGCGTGTCGTTCCATATCCCGAGGTCGGCGGGGCTGATGCGGCCCTCCGGGCTGATTGCCGACGCCTCCACGAGGATCAGGCCGGTGCCGCCTGCGGCGCGCGCGGCGTAGTGGGCGAAGTGCCAGTCGTTCGCCACACCCGCGTTCGGCCCGAACACCTCGGCCGAGTACTGGCACATCGGCGCCATCCATACGCGGTTGGGCACGGTCAGCGATCGCAGGGTGTAGGGCTCGAACAGCGCGCTCACGGCGGACTCCATTCGTCACGGGCTTCGGGACTGCTCGTACGATAGACCTCGTAGTACGGCAGATGTCAAACTACGATGGTTCTCGTACTATGGAGGCCTTCGAGAAGACGTGAAGCCCCGACGAAGTGGAGCCGTCATGAGCACCGCCGCACCGACCAGCACCCGTGCGCTCGACCACCCGACGCGCGCGGAGATCCGGCTGGAAGGTGTGCTGCACGCGCTGTCGGACCCGATGCGGCTGCGAGTGGTGCGGCAGCTGGCCAGGGACGAGGCGGGGCCCGACGGGCTCTCCTGTTCGCAGATCGACCTGCCCGTCACGAAGTCCACGAGCACCCACCACTTCAGGGTGCTGCGCGAGAGCGGCGTGATCCAGCAGATCTACCGCGGCACGGCCAAACTGAACGGCTTGCGCCGGGATGACCTGGAGGAGCTGTTCCCGGGACTGCTTGACAGTGTTCTTGCGGCGGCGACGGCACAGGAGGGGCGCGCGAGCGCCCTTTAGGGGCGCGGGGAACTGCGCGACAAGCCCCCACGGAGCTGCGGACTCACTACAAGCCGCAGCGCAGCGCTGACCTCACCGCTCAATGCCCCGCGCAGCGGCCCGCAATCCCGGCCAGTCCGGAATCTTCACGGGCCCGCGCCCCAGCGAGAGCCCGAGCGCCGCCTCCGCCCGCTCGATGGAGAGCCAGCCCTGCCACTCGACGGGCCGCAGGCCCGCCGCACGCAGCGCGGCCAGCGGATCCTCCGGAACCCCCCGCCGTACGAGAGCCGGCGCGTCGTCCAGCAGGGAGAGCACCGTCTCCTTGGCGCACGGACGGTTGGTTCCGATGACGCCCGTAGGCCCCCGCTTGATCCAGCCCGCCACATACTCGCCGGGCGACGCGGCACCCTCCCGCAGCACCCGCCCCGCGGCATGCGGCACCGTGCCGGGACCGGGGTCGAACGGCAGCCCCTCGATCGGCACCCCGCGGTAGCCCACCGAGCGCAGGACCAGTTGCCCCGCGATGTCCTCGTAGCGCCCGGAACCCGTCACCCCGCCGTGCCCGTCCGGCAGCGTCCGCTCGAACCGCACCCCGCCGACCCGGCCCGCCGCCTCCGTCACGGCCACCGGGCGCAGGAAGAAGCGCAGCCGGATGCTGCGCGGCAGGTGCTGCGCCGGGCGCTCGGCCCAGGCGCGCATCACCTCGATGTTGCGGCGGCCCGCCGCGGGCAGCCCCGAGGGGTCCGCGTACGCGGGATCGAGCGCCAACTCGGCCGGATCCACGATCACTTCGGTGTCCGGAAGCGAACCGAGCTCGCGCAGCTCCTTGGTGGTGAAGCGGGCCTGCGAAGGGCCGCGCCGCCCCACCATGTGTACCTCGCGCACCCGGCTCCCGGCGAGCACGCCAAGGGCCGCCTGCGGCATGTCGGTGGGCCGCAGCTCCGCCACACCGCGGGCCAGCATCCGGGCGACGTCCACCGCGACGTTCCCGACGCCGATGACGACGGCGGAGTCCACGCCTGCCACGAAACCGTCGGTCGTCGCGTCCGGATGCGCGCTGTACCAGGACACGAACTCCGTGGCCGAATGGCTCCCCGGCAGATCCTCGCCCGGCACGCCCAGCTTGCGGTCCGCCGCCGCGCCCACGCAGTAGACCACCGCGTGGTAGTGGTCGAGCAGCCGGGCGGCGGGCAGGCCGCCGGGGCCGATCTCGATGCCGCCGAGGAAGCGGACGTTGTCGTGTTCCAGGACCGAACGCAGGTTGTTCTGGAGGGACTTGATCTTCTCGTGGTCCGGCGCGACACCGTAACGGACGAGGCCGTAGGGGCAGGGCAGCCGGTCGATGACATCGACGTGCACCCCCGGCACGCGGTCCTGCTGGACGAGGGACTGCGCGGTGTAGACCCCGCTCGGGCCCGATCCGACGACGGCGACCTGCAGCACGGCGGTGCTCCTTCCGCGAGGCGGCCTCGGGGGATGAATTCAGCATCGCACCCCCGTGCGCCGAGGGGGAGATGCGGTGAGGGGCGCGTTGATCCGGGCACCCCGCTCCGGGACCGGCCCGGCACGCTCCGGGACCGGCCGCCGCACTGCCGAGGGTCGCCGCGCGGGCTTGTGTGCCGGCTGCGCGCCGCCTGCGTCCGGCCTGCGTGCCGTTCGTGACCTAATGCGATCGCACGGCTACCTTTTGATTGTGCTTGAGAGCTCCTTTCTTGGCGTTTCTGATCACTATCGACCGAATGCTGCTGAATCACCCGCAGGCCTGCCTCCGCCCCCATCCCCATCCCAGTCCCCGCCCGCGCCCGCCTTCCACGTGCGGCTGACCTTCGGCGACGGAGCCGCCGTCGACGCACGGGCCGTGGTGACGCAGGGGCGGATCACCCTGGAGGGCCTGCACGCCCACCCGCAGGACCCGGTCGCCGACGCCCCCGTCCCGCCTCCGGCTCGCGGCGACGTCGTACGTCTGCAAGAGCCCCCCGCCATGCGACGCGCCCGCCCGTCATGGCCGCGCGGGCGCGAGGGCAGGCTGATGGCGGCTCAGGAGTACCGCACGGCGCAGGCCGAGGGGCGGGACCCCGTGCTCGCGGTGATGCACGCGAGCGGCCGCAGCCGCCGCAGATCGCTCAAGCTCATCGCCGCCGCGCGGGACGCGGGCGCCCTGCCCGCACGCCACAACCGCCGCTAGAACCCGGCGCTGCTAGAACCCAGGGCCGCCGGAACCGGGCGCCGCCAAAACCGGGCCGCTCACCGAGCCCAGGACGGCGTCCACGTCCCGGCGCCGGGGTGAGCGGGCCGCAGGGCGTCGAGGTGGTCGCGCAGGGCGGTGAGCGCGGGGTGCGGATTGTCGCGGTGCCAGATCAGCGAGTGCGGATAGACCGGCATCGGATCGCGCACCGCCAGGCGCCGCAGGTCGTCCTCGGCGGGCCAGACCAGCCGGGTCAGCTCGCCGACGAAGGTCGCGAGGTCCGGGGAGCGCGCGATCGTGTCCAGGAGCGGCTCGGTGCCGAAGGCGGGCCCCGTCGCCTCGACGGTGATCCCGAACGCGGCGGCGAGATCCTCGTAGTAGGCGGCCCACTCGGTCCCGGCGACGAGGCCGGGCATCCAGATCCTGTGCCCGGCCAGCTGCGCGGGCGTCACCGTGCCGGCGGCGGCGAGCGGGTGGCCGGGACCGGTGAGGAGCTCGACGGGCTCGTCGAACACCCTGGCGGCCTCGATGCCGTCGGGCAGCTGTCCGGGGGGCAGCGTGAGGGCGCGGAAGGACGCGTCGACGCTGCCCGAGCGGACGGCGCTGAGCGCCGCGTCGGCGTCGAACAGCGTCACGACGTCAAGATCGGTGCCGGGATGCGCCCTGGCGAAGCCGCTCAGGAGCCCCGCGGGCGCGAGCCGCCGCCCGATCACGTCGACCCGCAGCGCCCGGCGGCCGGGCCGCACCGACGCGGCGGCCCGCTGCTCGGCCCGCAGGAGCTCGCGGGCGTGGGGCAGGAACGACTGCCCGTCGACGGTGAGCCCGGCCCCGCGCGCGGTACGGGTGAACAGCCGCACCCCGAGGTCCTTCTCCAGCGCCGCGACCCGCTTGGAGACGGCCTGCTGGGTCACCCCGAGCACGGCGGCGGCCTCCTGGAACTGCCCGGTGTCCGTGACGGCGACGAAGGTACGCACGGCTTGGAGATCCACGCCGCTCATCCTAGGAGTACAACCGATGGTTGTGCGCCCCGGCCGATGCGGTTGTTTGACCTCCGGGACCCCCGCCGGTTTGGATGCCGCAGGTCAGCGCGGGGCTGGGCGGGCGAAACGACGAGGAGCGGCACCGGCATGGAAGCCAGGAGGCCCCTCGGGCGGCAGTTCGGATGGCTGTGGGCGGCCTACGCGGTCAGCACGTTCGGCACACGGCTCGCGTTCGACGCGTTCCCCCTGATCGCGATCCTCGCCCTGGACGCGGGCCCGGCGCAGGTGTCGGTCCTCGCGGCGGCGGGGGTCGCGGTGGGCGCGGTCGTCGCGGTGCCGCTCGGGCCGTGGGTGGAGTTCCGCCGCAAGCGGGCGGTGATGATCGCGACGGACCTGATCCGGTGCGCGGCGCTGCTCAGCATCCCGGCCGCGTACGCCTTGGGTCTGCTCGGCTTCGGGCAGCTCCTGGTCGTGGCCGTCGTCGTGGGCGCGGCCGACATCACCTTCACCGCGGCGAGCGGTGCCTGTCTCAAGGCGCTCGTACGGCCGCAGGACCTGCTCGTCGCCAACGGCCGCCTGGAGTCCACCAACTGGACCGCCCTGGTGCTCGGGCCGCCGCTCGGCGGGGCCGCGATCGGGCTCTTCGGCCCGGTGATGACCGTGGTGGCCGACGCCGTCAGCTATCTGCTCTCGGCCCTGGGGCTCCGCGCGATCGGCGGCAAGGAGCCGCACCCCGTGCGCACCGGGGCGGGGGCCCGCTTCAGGGCGGGCGACCTGCTCGACGGGTGGCGGCACATCCTGGCGGGCCCGGTGCTGCGCCCGCTGTTCTTCAACACGCTCCTCAACAACGGTCTGATCATGGCGACATCGCCGCTCCTGATCGTCCTGATGGTCGGCGAACTCGGCTTCGCGCCCTGGCAGTACGGCCTGGCCTTCGCCGCGCCCTGCATCGGCGGACTGATCGGCTCGCGGCTCGCCCGGCCGCTCGTCGAACGGTACGGCCGGCACCGGGTCCTGCTCACCGCGGGGACGCTGCGGGCGTGCTGGCTGTTCGGCCTGGCCTTCATCGGCCCGGGCGTCGCCGGGCTGGTCCTTGTCGTCGTCGTCGAGTTCGGCCTGATCACCTGCTCGGGGGTGTTCAACCCGGTCTTCGCCACCGTCCGGCTCGACCACACCCCGGCGGACCGCGTCGCCCGTACCCTCTCCGCGTGGTCGGTCACCGGCAAGCTCAGCATCGCGGCCATGACCGGCCTGTGGGGCCTGCTGGCCGCCGTCACGGGACCGCGCACCGCGATCGGGATCGCCGGGGTCCTGCTCCTGGCCTCGCCGCTGCTGCTGCCGCGGCGCGACCACGCGCCGCTCGACGAGCGGGACGCCGCGCGCAGCTGCGGCTGACCCGCCCCGGCGCCCGCCTCACATCTTGCGCATCCGGCTGATCTCCGCGGTCTGCTGTGCGACCACGTCGTTGGCCATCTCCTCGACCTGGATGTTGTTGCCGTCGGAGAGCAGGTCCGTCGCCATGGTGATCGCGCCGTTGTGGTGAGTGATCATCAGCTTCAGGAAGAGCTCGTCGAAGGTCTTCCCCTTCGCGGCGCGCAACTGCTTCAGCTGCCCGTCCGTGGCCATGCCCGGC
This sequence comes from Streptomyces sp. NPDC059900, assembly GCF_050270335.1. Classification (NCBI taxonomy): domain Bacteria; kingdom Bacillati; phylum Actinomycetota; class Actinomycetes; order Kitasatosporales; family Streptomycetaceae; genus Streptomyces; species Streptomyces sp. NPDC059900. The sequence goes on along the minus strand of NZ_JBNNJZ010000290.1, from coordinate 289 downwards.
ATCGTCCCGTGGTCGTGCCCCGGCTGCTTCTTCGCGCCTCCGTGGTTCTTGAGCCAGCCCTTCATGGCGCCGATCTCCGGGCGCTGGGAGGCCGCGATGCGGTCGGCGAGGCGCTTGACCTTGGTGGACTCGGCACGCTTGGGGGCGAGTTCGGTCATCGTCAGGGCCTGGCCATGGTGCTTGATCATCATCTGGGTGTAGGTGAAGTCGGCCGAGTTGGGGCTGTCGTCGTCGGCTCTCTTCTTGGCCGCTTCCTCGGCGGACATGGTCGCGGCGGTCTCGCCCGGCT
>NZ_JBNNJZ010000289.1:3658-10373 GCF_050270335.1 Streptomyces sp. NPDC059900 | reverse complement strand
GGCTTGACCCGGTGGCACCGCCGCCGCCAGCCTCGGCAGCGGGAACTCTGCAAGATCTTGCTCACGTCACCGGGGAGATTCGACAGTGAAGGTCGGACTGGCACGTTCCGCCGCCATCGAGTGGGTCGCGCGGCATGCCCGCTCCGATGCCGGCTACCGGGGCGCGTACTTCAGCGGCTCGACCGTCGGGCTGCCGGACGACGCGGAGCTGCCGCCTTCGTCCGACATCGACATCTTCGTCGTCACCGCCCGCCAGGACCCACCGGTCAAGCCGGGGAAACTCCGTTTCCGGGGCGTCCTGCTGGAAGTCAGCTACCTGCCCCGGGCCGAGCTGGCTTCCGCCGACAGTGTCCTGGCGTCCTACCATCTGGCCGGCAGCTTCCGCACGGACACGATCATCGATGACCCCACCGGCGAGCTGCGCGGACTGCAGGCTCGTGTATCGCGCCATTTCGCCGACCGGTCCTGGGTTCGCCGCAGGTGCCTGGACGCCCGCCACCGGGTCGAAAACCGCCTCGCTGCGATCGACACCTCGGCGCCGTTCCACGAGCAGGTGCTGTCCTGGCTGTTTCCCACCGGCGTGACCTGCCACGTCCCTCTCGTTGCCGCCTTGCGCAACCCGACCGTTCGCCTGCGCTATCTTGCCGCGCGCCAGGTTCTCGCCGACTACGGGCACCACGGCCTCTACCCGGAGTTGCTGGACCTTCTGGGCTGCGCACACCTGACCGCCGAGCGCGTCCAGCATCAGCTGCGCGAACTCACCGCGACGTTCGACGCGGCCGTCGCGGTGGCGAAGACCCCGTTCTTCTTCAGCAGTGACATCACCCCCGCCGCACGGCCGATCGCCATTGACGGCAGCCAGCAGCTCATCGACGCAGGCGACCATCGCGAGGCGGTCTTCTGGATCATTGCGACCTTCGCCCGCTGCCACACCATCCTGGCCGCCGACGCCCCCCAGCTGCACGAAGCACTCTCCCCGGCCTTCCGGACAGCGGTCGCCGACCTCGGCATCAGCTCCACGGGTGATCTCGTCCACCGGGCCGAAGAGGTGACCCGGTTCCTGCCCCGGCTCTGGCAGGCCACCGAGAACATCCTGGACAGAAACCCCCACATCACCGCATAGCAGCGGGTGCTCGTCCGGATCGGCAGTACCCGGCAGGTGCCCGACAGGTGCCCGGTAGGTGCGGAGCCGGGCGAGTGATGGGCCAAGCCCGGTGTGGCGCATACCAGTTGATGCTCTGCTGCTATCACCGAATGGTATCGGTACGAACGAGCCCCGCCTTCCCGATACTCGTCCCGACCAAAGCCCGCATCCGCAGGCCTCCGGTCCCGGGATCCCGGGCACCCCCGTGCCCGGGAGCTCCCGGCCACCCCCTTGGCCATCCAGGCCACCGGACACCCGGAAGGGACACACCCCCCGTGAACAGACCCCGCACCAGCATCCTCGCCGTCCTGGGCGCCGCCGCTCTCGTCGGCTCGCTCGCCGCTGCTCCCACGGCGTTCGCGGCGCCCGCACCCGAGACGGCGGCCAAGACCGCCTCCGCGAACACCGTGTCGGCGTACGCGGGCTCGGCCGAGAACGAGGCCGCCAACCGGGCCTTCTTCGACGCCGTCATGAAGTCGGCGCTGAAGAAGCAGGCAGCCAAGCCGGGCATCCAGGTCGTCACCGTCACCTACAACACCAGCCGGGCGCCCAGCTTCCGCAGCCAGATAGCCCGGAGCACGCAGATATGGAACTCCTCGGTCAGCAACGTGAAGCTGCAGGAGACCAGCTCGACCGGCAACTTCCAGTACCGCGAGGGCAATGACTCACGCGGCTCGTACGCCTCCACCGACGGGCACGGCCGCGGCTACATCTTCCTGGACTACCGGCAGAACCAGCAGTACAACTCCACCCGTGTGACGGCCCACGAGACCGGTCACGTGCTCGGCCTGCCCGACCACTACTCGGGTCCGTGCAGCGAGCTGATGTCGGGCGGCGGCCCCGGCACGTCCTGCACCAACGCCACCCCGAACGCGCAGGAGCGCCAGCGGGTCAACAGCCTCTGGGCCAACGGCATCGCCACGTTGAAGGACAAGGGCGAGCTGACGACGGTCCGCTGACCCCGCACCACCTCCGGGCGGCCTGACGCATACCAGCTACCGCCCTCGTACCGACCCGGCCGCGTGCGGCGCGCGCTCTCCTCCTGTGCGGGTACTCATACCTGGGGGACGAAGCCGCGCTGCACGCGGCCGGCGCCTTCTGAGACGGCAGCGCGGCTGCCCCCTCGCGGATACCGCCCGGTCCGCGCAGGGCCCGCCGGGGGCGACGGTGCGTACGCCGAAGACCCGGAAGGTGTCGGGGCGGCGGAATCGTGGTGGGCGGGGCCGGTGGAACCGGGTAATGTCGTGGTCATGTTCTTCCAGACGCTGATTTACGAGTGACAGTGTGACGGGCCCCCGCTGACGTCCCTGCGATGTCGCCGCGCCCGTCCCTCCTCGCCGATGAATCCGTAGATCACTTCACATCATTCCGGGAGAACCCGTGAGCAAGAACATCAACAACCCCGTGGGCATGGGCGGCGGCCAGCGCAAGAAGCTGTCCCGCGCCGAGCGGCAGAACAACGGTCCGCACCGCAATCTCGACCGCCAGGGTGCCGCCGAGCAGAAGGCGGAGCTGCTGCGCAAGATGCGCGAGAAGACGGACGCGGCCAAGGGCGCCGGGCAGACGGGCGAGGACACCGCGCAGAGCTGATGCACCGCCGCCAGGGGCGGCACCGCAGGGGACGGGCCCGGACCGCGATGCGCGGTCCGGGCCCTGCTCTCACTGCTTGGGAGTCTCGTACACCAGCCGGGATGTCTCGGACGCGATCGACGGCACGGGCTTGCCCGGAGGCAGGACCGGTGCGAGGGCTTCGAAGACGGCCCGTACGCGGGCTTCGGTGTAGGCGTGGATGCGGTCTGTGGCCTTGAGCCAGGCACCGCCGCCGGGCAGCGGGGCCACCTCGGCGAAGGCTCCGCCGGCCCGCAGGGCGGGAACCCCGCCCAGGGCGGTGAGGACGCCGGGGGAGCAGACGGTCAGCCATCCGTAGCCGCGCAGCGTCGTCTCCAGCTCGGGCAGGGTGTCGCCCAGGAGGAGGCCCAGACCGTCTTCGAGGGCGGTGCGGCCCGTGATGTAGTCCGCGTCGTCGGCCACGGAGGCGTAGAGAACACTGCCGTGGCGCTCGACCTGGTCTCGCAGGAAGGACTCCCAGCGCTGCTGTGCGTCGTCCGCCGTGGCGGGGTTCTCGAATTCCTCCGTCGTGCGCACGGCGACCAAAGAGACCACGCCCGGCGCATCGTCGTCACGGGTGACCGAGACCTCGAGCCAGGGCTCGCCGGGCTGGCCCTCGTCGTCGATCAGTGCCAGCTGCAGCTGCGCCACGAGGGGCCGGTTGCCGAGCTGTCGGAGGAACTCCTGCCAGTGGGCGGGGGAGAAGTAGGTCTCGACCGGCCGCTGTCCTCGGCGGGTGGTCTCGTCGTAGTAGAAGGATGCCCAGAGCGTTCCGGGTGCCCCGTAAGGGCCGCTGCCGTTGTTGGCCAGGGCTCGTGCGGTGAGGTCCAGACCGTAGCCGAAGCCGTCACCGAGCGCTCCGGCCAGAGGGCCCACGGCCTGCATGAACCAGTCGCGAGCCAGCTGCCGGTAGGCGTCCCCCTCGGCGGGGCAGGGCACGTTGATCTCGGCCCGGAGAAGCGAGTTCAACCGGATGCTCTGCTGCGCCGTCATGCCGAGGCCGTGCCCTTCTGATCGGTTCGGGAACCGGCGAAGCGTACCGCCGCCGGATGATCATGCCGGACCCGCCCGCGTCCGTGACCGAATGTCACGCTCACGTTCGGTTCGGCCCGCGTCGGCGTCCACCGCACGGGTGGCACCACGCGTGTACGCGGCGGACCAGGGCAGCGGAGCTGAACAGCGAAGCTGCGGCAGCCGCCGCAGCTTCGCGGTAACACCGGACATTCCGCCGGCGCAGGAAGGAACGCGTATGCCCATCGAGAGCCAGTACCGACCGTCGGCCGCGTTGGAAGCCATGGCGCTCTTGCGCGGTTCCTTGCAAAACGGATACGCCCCCGCCTCCGAGGCCCAACTCCGTGAGGCCGTCCACCGCTTGAGGCGGCAGCTGGGCGATGACGACGCCGCAGCCCACTGCGCGTTGCTGTGGGCCATGACCCATGCCGCTGAACTGAGCGTGGGCGTAGCGGCCAAGGCCTATGACCTGGACCCCGACTCCGTGCTGGATCACCTCACCCTCGGCTTGCAGCGGGTGGACCACATGAGGTGACGGGCTCGCGCGGCGCCCGCGGACGTCTAGGGGATCACGGGCGGATGGTAGGGAAGGGTCAAAGACAGCACGGTGAGCAGGCCGAGCACGATGGGGAGCAGGGCGACGAGGTAGAGGAAGGTGTAGCCGACGATGTCGCGGGCCTTGAGGCCCAGGACCCCGAGCAGCGGCAGCATCCAGAACGGGTTGATGAGGTTGGGCAGCGCCTCGGCCGCGTTGTAGACCTGGACCGTCCACCCCAGGTTGACGTGCATGTCGTTGGCGGCCTGCATGATGTACGGCGCCTCGATGATCCACTTTCCGCCGCCGGAAGGGACGAGGAAACCCAGGACGACGGAGTAGGCGCCGGTCATCAGGGGGAAGAGGGTGGAGGATCCCACTCCGGTGAAGGCGGAGGCCAGGTAGTGGGACAGGCTGTTGCCCGTGCCGTTGGTGGCATGCGTCATGATCGCTGCGATGCCGGCATAGAACGGGAACTGGATGAGCACGCCGCCCGTCGCGGGAACGGCCTTGGTCACCGCGGCGAGGAACCGGCGCGGGCGCCAGTGCAGCAGCATGCCGAGCCCCAGGAAGAGCAGGTTGTAGGTGTTCAGCGCGGAGATCGCCACGATCGGGTCCTGCTTGGCGAACTCCTGCACGGCCCAACCCGCGACGAGCAGTACGACCACGCAGGTCAGCAGGGGGCTGTACTCGAGCCACTCGCCCGGCCGGGTGCGCGGCTCGTCCTCCTCGACCGGATCGCTGGGGTCGATGCCCAGGTCGGCGGCGGTGCGCACGCTGTTGCCGCGCGGAGCGGTCAGATACGCCACGGTCACGCATACGGCGATGATCACCGCGGAGAGAGTGAGCGACTGCCAGGTGAAGATGGTCTCCCGGAACGGGATGACGCCGGTGATCTCCATCAGGGACGGTGACAGGCTCTCGGCGTTGGCCTGCAACTGGGCGGCCGAGGAACTCAGGCCCAGCGCCCAGCTGCCGCCCAGGCCGAGGTAGGCGGCGGCCGAGGCGGCCCGGTAGTCGACGCGCAGATCGTCGCGTTCGGCCAGCCGCCGCACGAGCAGGGCGCTGAAGATGAGGCTGAATCCCCAGTTCAGCAGGGCCGAGGTGAGGCTGATCGTGGCCACCATCGCCACGGCGCCGCGCTCGGTGCGCGGCACTCGGGCCAGGCGCACGATGGCGCGCTGTACGGGGCGGGCGGTGGCCACCACGTACCCGCTGATGGCGACCATGGCCATCTGCATGGTGAAGGGAATCAGGTCCCAGAAGCCGTTGCCGAAGACCTGGGCGACCTTTGCAGGTGTGGAGCCTATGCCCATCGCGGCGACGGCCACCACCAGGACCGCCAGCAGGGCGAAGACGAGAGCGTTGGGGAACCAGCGTTCGGCGACGGCGGCACTGCGGGTGGCGGTGCGCGCCAGCAGTCCCTCGCTCGCGGACAGTTCGGGTGGCGTCTTCGTTTCCGTGGAGGCGGCGTCACCGCTCTGCTGTGGCGTCATGACGTACCACCCAGGGCGCGGTGGGAGCGGTAGACCAGCGAGGCGGCGCTGAGGTCGGCGGCGGCGCTGCCGACCGTCTTGAACACGGTGATCTCCTCGTGCGCAGTGCGGCCGGGGTGGGAGCCCGCGCACAGTTCGGGCAGGGTGGCCGCGATGTCGTCGGGGCTGAGGAGACCGGCCTCGATGGGCTGGGCCAGCTCGCCGGCTTCCTTGATGGCCTGCGGTGTGTCGATGAACAGGGTGCCGCGTCGCAGGCACGCGTCGTCGGCCTCGCGCATGGTGGGCCGGAAGCTGCCGATGAGGTCGAGGTGGGTGCCGGGGGTGAGCCACTCGCCCCGGATGACGGGCTCGGTGGCGAGGGTGGCGCACGTGATGATGTCGGCTTCTGCCGCGGCCGATGCCAGATCGGTGACGACGTGTGCCTCCAGGTCCTGGTCCCGCAGGGTGTCGACCATGCGCTGGGCGTTGGTGGTGGTCCGGGCGTGGACGAGGACGGTGCGCAGGTCGAAAGCGCTGCGGTAGGCCTCGACCGCGAGACTGCCCACGTGTCCGACTCCGACGACGAGCAGGGTGGCGCTCTCCGGGCGGGCGAGGTAGGAGGCGGCGAGCACCGAGGTGCCGATGGTGCGCCGGCGGGTCAGTTCGTTGCCGTCGATCACGGCCAGGTGCTCGCCGGTGACCGCGCTGGCCAGGACGTACGCCGATGACAGGGCCGGCTTGCCCCGGGCCGCGTTCGCCGGGAAGACGTTGACGAGTTTCACGCCGACGAACTCGCCGTGCGACCAGGCGGGCATGAGCAGCAGCGTGGCGTCGGCGTCGGGGTCGACGGTGTGGTGGTGGCGGGCGGGGCTGTGGGCGCCGCGCACGAATCCCTCGCGCTGCGCGTGGAGGAGGTCGCCGAAAGGCAGCGCGTTGATGGTC
>NZ_JBNNJZ010000289.1:0-3648 GCF_050270335.1 Streptomyces sp. NPDC059900 | reverse complement strand
GGCGGGTCGTGGACGGCAGCCTTGGCAGGTGGCAGGTGGCAGGTGGCAGGTGGCAGGGCGGGGATCTATCAGGAGTCGAGGGTCACGTCGGAGACGGGCATGGCCTGGCAGGTCAGGCACTGGTCGTCGGCCAGGTCCTCGGGTGTGGTGACGAGATGGGCGACCTGGCCCTCAAGGACGGTGACGCTGCAGCTCTCGCACTGGCCCAGGCGGCAGCCGCTGGGCAGCGCAATGCCCTCCCGCTCGGCGAGTTGGAGCAGAGTGCCGTCCTCTTTGCGCCAGGTGAGCTTGCGGTCGGAGCGGGCGAAGCGGACGGTGGCCCGCGCGTGGTCGGGTATCTCCAGGGGCTGTGGCGCGGCGTGGAACTTCTCGGTGAAGATGTCGAAGCGGGGTACGCCCCGGCTGACGAGACCCGCGGTGACATCGGCGAGCATGCCCTCGGATCCGCACAGATAGAACCGGGCCCGGCGCTCGATGAGACGGCCGTCGATGTCGGCGGCACTGATCCGTCCGGCGCGGTCGTAGTCGAGACCGGGACGGTCCTGCGGCCCCGGGCGGCTGTAGCGGGTGTGCACGCGCAACTGGGGGATGAGCTGGCTCAGTTGGCGCAGACGGGACGCGAAGGCGTGGCTGGCGGCGTTGCGGTTGCCGTAGTGCAGCACCACGTCGGGCACGCTGCCGCCGCCGGCCGCCAGGGTCTCCAGGTAGCTGATGAAGGGGGTGATGCCGACGCCCGAGGCGATGAGTACGACCGGCCGGCTGATGTCGGTGGGCACGGCGAAGAGCCCCGAGGGCGCCGTCACTTGGACCCGGGTGCCCTGTGGGGTGCGGGTGTGCACCCGGCCGGAGACGACTCCGTCCGGCACGCGGCCGACGGCGATGCTGTAGGCGCGGCGGCCTTCTTCCCTGGCGGGTGCGGTGAGCGAGTAGCAGCGGGCCGGTGGACGGCTTCCGGGCCCGGCGGTGGCAGCTACGGCGGTGTCGGCTTCCGGATCGGGTTCGGAGGCGGGGTCGGGGAAGCTGAGGGTGATGTGCTGCCCGGGGCGGAAGTCGGGCAGCGCCGAGCCGTCGACGGGCTCGAGCGCCAGGGCCAGGACGCTGTCGCCTTCCGCGCTGGTGGAGGTGACGACGAAGTCCTTGGTCCCCTCCCAGCCGGGGGTGGCGAGGGGCCGTACCTCGCAGGCGGTCGACCTCATGGGCACTGATCCGCTGATGGGGTCGGACACTTCGTCGCCGATCAGCAGGTTGTAGTTGCTGCCCTTGCCGTCGTAGGGATCGTGGCCCGGCAGGGCGAGATCGGAGGCCTGCTGCCACCAGCCGTACTCGGCGACCACTACGTCGTCGTGCAGGTCGGCATCGATCCGCGCGCGCATCCGCACGGTTCCCGACCGGGTGGACAGCGCCACCCACTGGCCGTCGCTGATGGAGCGCCGCCGGGCGGCGGCGACACTGAGGTCGAGCGTGGGTTCGGGGCTGCGTTTGCGCAGCGAGGACAGGCCGCGGTGCTGGCTGTGGCAGAAGTACCCGTTCTTCGCGCAGGTCAGCAGCAGCGGATACGCGGCGTCGGACCCGGTGGCGGCGGTGTGCACGGGGACGGGGGAGTAGCCGTGCTCGGCGAGTTGCTCCGAGTACAGCTCCACGCGCCGGGTGGGCGTGGCGAACCCGGTGACGTGGCCGTCCTGCGTGGGCGTGGCGTATTTGCGGTGGACGGTGGTGAGCGGGACACGCAGGCCCCCCGGATGCTGCCGCAGTTCGCTGGCCGTCAGCCCGAGGGGCGCCAGCTGGTGGTTCCAGCCGGCCTCGACGTTGCCGTCGAAGAACTCGGCGCCCATCCCCAGGCGCCCGGCGAGGTCGAAGACTACCTCGGTGTCGGAACGGGACTGGCCCACCGGGTCGACCATGCGCGGACGCAGCTGGATGTGCTCCTGCGCCCGCTCGCTGATCTCGAACCCTGCCTTGAGCGCCTCGCGTTCGAAGGGGCTGTTGACGGGCAGCACGATGTCCGCGAACTGGGAGGTGGGGTTGGCGAACAGATCGAGATGAACGTAGAAGTCCAGGCTCCGCAGGGCCTCGGCCATCCGGCGCGGATCGGGCTGCGAGAGTACGAGATTGCTGCCGAAGCCGACCAGAGCGCGCACCGCATACGGTTCGTGCGCCAGGATCGCGCGGCACAGGTCCCGCCCGTTGACCCAGCCCTGCGCGGGGGGCCCGAGCGGATGCTCCGCCAGGCCGAGCGCCTTGGCGCGCTGGGCGGCGGGAAGCTGGGTGAGGCCGGTTGCGGGGTTGACGGGATGCCGGGGCCAGATGACGTTGCCGCCGGGTGCGTCGTAACTGCCGGTCAGCGCGTACAGGGTGGCGATGGCGCGCTCGGTCTGGGTGGCGTTGGCGTGCTGCCCGACACCGCTCCATGCGTGATACGACACCGAGCGTGCCCGGGCGATGGCATCGGCGAAGGCCCGCACCTGCTCCGGCGCGATGTCGGTGGCGCGAGCGGTCTCCTTGAGCCCCCAGGGCAGACAGGCCTCGCGGTAGCGCTCGAAGGCCGGGACGCAGGCGATGCTGCCGGTGCGCGTGCGCACCTGGCGGGCGCCGCGCAGGGCGAAGCGTTCGGGGTGCCGCGCGGCACGGCGTGTGTCGTAGGGCCGCCAGTTGTTGTCCGCGGTGTCCCAGACCGCGTAGCCCTCCAGCTCCGGATCGATGTCCTCGGCGCGCAGGAAGCGTCCGGTGTCACGGCGCACGAGCAGCGGGGCATTGGTCCAGGAGCGCACGAAGGCCTCGTCGTGGCCGCGCTGGTCCAGGACGAGCCGGGCGGTGCCCAGGGCCAGCGCCGCGTCCGTGCCGGGCCGCACCCGCAGCCACTGGTCGGCGTCGGTGGCGCTCGTCGAGCGGCGCGGATCGATGACGGCCAGGCGGGCCCCGGCGGCGCGGGCGCGGGCCAGGGCCGCGGACTGGGCAAGCCAGGTCTTGGCCGGGTTGTGCCCCCACAGGATCGCCAGGTCCGTGGAGGCGAAGTCCGCCACCGGCAGGGCGCTGCCGAAGGTGAAGGCGTGCGCCCAGTCCTTGTGCCAGTTGCAGATCTCCGTGGAGTAGCAGGTGTTGGGGCTGCCGAAGCGGCGGATGAAACGCTCGACCCAGTCGATGGAGTCGGACATCGGAGTACCGCTGGGGGAGGTCACGGCGAAGGCCACGGCCTCCGCGCCGCTCTGCGCCTTGATCCGGCCGAGCTTCTCGGCGATCTCGCTCAGTGCCTCTTCCCAGCTGATGGGCTCCCACTTGGGGTCCGGGTCGGACTTGGGGGTGGTACGGCGCAATGGCTGGGTCAGCCGGTCGGGGCTGTGCACGATCTCCGGTGCCGCGCGGCCCTTGGGGCACATGGCCGCGCCCGTCGGGTGGTCGGTGTCGGGGCGCACGCCGCGCAGGGAACCGGCCTCCACGGTGTAGACGGCACCGCATCGCGAACGACACAGAGTGCAGTACCCGCGCTTCTCAGCCATAGTTACTCCTTGGTAACCGGCTACCGGTTACCGGTCACCCTTCGAGGCTGACGTTAAGATGCATGCGGTCGGGGAGTGAAGTCAAGGAAAAGCCGAACGGAGTACCGATGGCACCGGATGTGCAGGCCGGCCACCTCGAGCGCAGAAGCCTGCG
>NZ_JBNNJZ010000288.1:0-10377 GCF_050270335.1 Streptomyces sp. NPDC059900 | reverse complement strand
CCTCAGGGCCGCCCTGGACACCGCCCGCACGACCCCCCGTACGACCTGACCCCCAGCCGCTGAAGAACAGCGCCACCCTGCACACAGCAAGGCACCCCGCACCATGGCAACTGACAAGAACCGCGCCACCGCCGCCGCGATACTCCCCCTCGTCGGCGGCGCCCAGAACGTCACATCCGTCGCCCACTGCATGACGCGCCTGCGTCTGGATCTCGCCGACCGTTCGCTGGTCGACGACGAGGCCCTGAAGGCGCTGCCCGCCGTGATGGGCGTGGTCGAGGACGACACGTACCAGATCGTGCTCGGCCCGGGCACGGTCGCCCGTGTCACCCCGGAGTTCGAGGCCCTGGTGGAGGAGGGCAGGTCGGCGGCCCCGACGGCGGCCCCCGAACACGTCCTGACCGCCGAGGAGTTGGCGGCGCAGGGTGCGGCGCTCAGGGCGGCCCGCAAGGAGAAGAACGCCACGCCGTTCAAGCTCTTCCTGCGCCGCATCGCGAACATCTTCGTGCCGCTGATCCCGGCCCTGATCGGCTGCGGCATCATCGCCGGCATCAACGGCCTGTTGATCAACCTGGAGTGGCTGCCGGGCATCACCCCGGCGCTCGCGGCGATCGCCTCCGGATTCATGGCGCTCATCGCGGTGTTCGTGGGCTTCAACACGGCGAAGGAGTTCGGCGGTACGCCGATCCTGGGCGGCGCGGTGGCGGCGATCATCGTGTTCCCGGGCGTCGCGAACATTGAGGCGTTCGGCCAGAAGCTGTCGCCGGGCCAGGGCGGTGTCCTGGGCGCGCTCGGCGCCGCGGTCCTGGCCACGTACATCGAGAAGTGGTGCAGGCGCTGGGTCCCTGAGGCCCTGGACGTCCTTGTCACCCCCACCATCACGGTCCTGCTCTCCGGCCTGGTGACGATCTTCGGCCTGATGTTCCTGGCGGGCGAGGTCTCGACGGGCATCGGCACGGCGGCGAACTGGCTCCTGGACAACACGGGCGCGTTCGCGGGCCTGGTCCTGGGCGGTCTGTTCCTGCCCCTGGTCATGCTGGGCCTGCACCAGGCCCTGATCCCCATCCACACCACGCTCATCGAGCAGCAGGGCTTCACTGTCCTGCTGCCCATCCTGGCGATGGCGGGCGCGGGCCAGGTCGGCTGCGCGATCGCGGTGTACAAGCGCCTCAAGCACAACACCTCGATCCGTACGACCATCAAGTCGGCGCTCCCCGCAGGCTTCCTCGGCGTGGGCGAACCCCTGATCTACGGCGTCTCGCTCCCCCTCGGCCGCCCCTTCGTCACGGCGTGCGTGGGCGGGGCTGCGGGCGGCGCGTTCATCGGCTTCTTCTCGATGATCGGCGAGAAGGTCGGCTCCACGGCGATCGGCCCCTCGGGCTGGGCCCTGTTCCCCCTCCTCGACGGAAACAAGGGCCTGGGCCTCACAATCGCGATCTACGGCGGCGGCCTGCTCGTCGGCTACGTGGTGGGCTTCTTCGCGACGTACTTCTTCGGCTTCAGCAAGCAGATGCTGGTGGACCTGAACGCGGACACCGGCCCCCACGACCAGATCGTCGCGGGCTCCCCCGCCCCGGCGACGTCCGCGGACGCGGCCAAGTCACCGGCTGCGGTCTAGCCGGGGAAGGCGGCCGTATCGACGGTCGCCGCGAACGGCTCCGGCAGCTTGAGGCTCTCCCCGAACGGCACCCGCTCGGCGCGCTTGTACGCCCCGTTCTGCGGGCCGGTGAACAACGTGGCTGTCGGGCCGTGCTCGTCGAAGCGGTCCACGAGCAGGTAGACCGGGACCGGGGCGTGCGCGTAGGCCCACAGCTTCTTGGTGCGGTCGTCCTTGGCGTTGCTCTGCGAGGTGATCTCGACGACGAGCAGGGTTTCCGACGCGTCCAGAGGGTCGTTGGTGTCGGGGTCGGCGGCGTCGACGACCTCTCTGGGCGCCAGCACCAGATCGGGCACGTACAGCTTGTCCAAGGGGGCGATGTGGATGCCGAGGGTCTGATAGACCTCCAGCTTCTCGGAGATCACCCCGTAGAGCAGCCTGTGCAGCATGGCTGCGATTCCGTTGTGATGCCTGTGCGGCGGCGGTACCAAGACAATCTGCCCTTCATCGATCTCGGCGTGCCAGCCTTCCGGCACATCCAGCTCACGCCATGCCTGGAGCAGGAGGTCCCACGAACGGCGGTCAGGCGCCGTGTCGTGCTCGACCAGTGCTGCGGTCATCGCGGGTCCCTTCTCTTGGCCTACGGCGCGTGAGCGTAGATCGACGAGCCTGCGGTCGGTGACCGCTTCACCCAGCGTCCCACGAACGAGCTACCGAAGCCGTGAACCGCTGGTGTCCGTGAACGCCCCCGGAATTGTCCTTGATCCGTAACGGACTCGACCCCGGTGCATCCCCCGGCCGCCGATCCTCGTCATGCCAGTTGGCCGCGCGTGATCGGGGAGCGGCGAGGGACTGGACGCAAAGGGGCGGACGATGGCACGGCACAGTGGCGGGCGTGGCTGGTACGGCAAGATGATCGGGGCCGCGCTCGGCGTGACGATGCTCGCCACCGGCGCGGGCGTGTGGAGCGCGCAGGCCGGCACCACCGACTCGGCACCGGCGGCGAAGAAGCCCGCCGTCAAGGCCGTCTCGAAGACCATCGCGCACGCCTCCGAGAAGGGGAAGCGCGGCATCAACATCACCATCGACGACGGCCCCGACCCCAAGTGGACCCCCCAAATGCTCGCCCTGCTCAAGCAGTACGACGTGAAGGCCACGTTCTGCATGGTCGGCACGCAGGCCCAGGCCCACCCCGACGTCGTGAAGAAGGTCGTCGCGGACGGGCACCGCCTCTGCGACCACTCGATCTCGCACAACACCGGCATGGACAAGGAGTCCAACGCCTACCAGGCCAAGCAGATCCTCGACGCCGAGCGCATGATCACCAAGGCGTCCGGCGGCGTGCGCCCCATGTACTACCGCGCTCCCGGCGGCGCCTTCACCCCGTACAGCCGCAAGCTCGCCGCCGACCGGGGCATGCGCCCCCTCGGCTGGAACGTCGACACCAAGGACTTCGAGCTGCCGGGCACGGACGCCATCATCGCCACCGTCGAGCGGGAACTGCCCAACGGGCCGACCCTCCTCTTCCATGACGCGGGCGGCGACCGCACCCAGACCGTCGAAGCCCTGCGCACGCTCCTGCCCCGCCTCAAGGAGCAGGGCTACACCTACGGCTTCCCGGTGCGCTGACCCTCACGGCAGCCGCCGCTCCCGGTTCAGCTGCCGCACCTTCTCCCGCAGCACCTCGCCCGGCGCCGCCTGCCCGACCGACTCGGGCGGGCAGTCCCACTCCCGGCCCCCGCGCAGGGGCCTGAGCTGTACGAGCCCGCCCTCGCACCCCATGACCTGCCCGACACTGCCGTCCCGGAAGTCCACCGCGTACGTCCCTGCTTCCGGGACCGTCGGGTCGCCGTTCACCGCGCTCCTTCGAGCACCGTGGCGAGCCGCAGCGCCGTGTCGAGGTTGCAGCGCCCCAGCTCCACCAGCGGCAGCGCGCCGTCCGCCGCCGCCGTCAGCGGGTCCATCCGCAGCGACGGCAGCGTTACCCCGGCCCGCTCCAGGGCCGCTCTCAACTGCCGTACGGCATCCTCCACCGCCCGCACCCGCTCCTCCGCCGTCAGCGCCATGACCTCCGCCTTTCACACACAGTGTTGCTGTTTACTCACCCAGCGTGTCCACTCCCGGCTAGCCTGAACAGTGACGGCGACCCAACAACCCCTCGCGTACGACCGGGAGTTGCCATGCCAGGACCGAAAGACCTCGACCCCTCATCGTCACCCCGCGCCCTGCTCGGCGCGGAGCTGCGCCATGCCCGCGAACGGGCGGGGCTGAGCCAGGAGGAACTGGGCGCGCCCCTGTTCGTCAGCGGCTCCTTCATCGGACAGCTCGAATCGGGTACGCGGCGGATGCACTTGGAGTACGCCCGGCAGATAGACGAACTCCTCGGCACGGACGGGTTCTTCGAACGGAACTGTGCGGCTATCGCCAAGTCGAAGTACCCGGATCACTTCGCGGAAGCGGCGGAGGCGGAGTCAATTGCCACGGGCATCAAGCAGTACGCGGCCTTGCTGATCCCGGGGCTGCTCCAGACCGGGGCGTACGCGAAAGAGGTCTTTCGCGCTTACCACCCGACGGCTACGGACGACGTGATCGACGCGAAGGTGGAGGCGCGCCTCGAACGGGCTCACCTACTCGACGACCCAGCGACCCCGCTTTTGTGGGCGGTTGTCGACGAGGCCGCCATCAGGCGCGAGGTCGGCGGCGGTGCCGTGATGGCGGAGGCCCTGCGGCACGTAGCGGGCCTGGCACGGAAACACCGGATCATCTTGCAGGTGCTGCCGTTCAACGTCGGGGCTCACGCCTCGATGGAGGGCTCTGTGAAGGTCATGGAGTTCACGGACGCGCCTCCGCTCTCCTTCGTCGAGGGGCCGAACATGGGCAAGTTGCTCGACGACCCGGCCACGGTCGCCCACCACGTCCTGATGTTCAACCTCCTACAGGCCGCAGCGCTGCCCTCGAAGTTGTCCCTGGCCCTGATCGAGTCGGTGGCGCAGGATTACGAACATGGAGAACAGCAGCCCTGAGTACGACCTGAGTACGGCCATCTGGCACAAGTCGAGTTACAGCGGCGGCAGTGGCGGCGACTGCGTAGAGGTCGCCACCTGGCGCAAGTCCACGTACAGCGGCGGCGAGGGCGGTAACTGCCTAGAAGTTGCTGACGGACATCCGGGAGTCGTCCCCGTGCGCGACTCCAAGAATCCCGGTGGCCCGGAACTGGTGTTTCAGGCCACCGCCTGGACCGCGTTCGTCACCGGCCTGAGCGCTGGGCGGATTATGCAGTAGTCGGTCGGAGGATTTCGGAAGTACGGCAAAGTGCGTCGAACTACAGTCACTAGTCATATGCCGTCGGTAACGTAAAGCCCCCAGGCTTCGAGTGGGTGGGGGGTGGTGGGGGCCCGCCGGTGGGTTCCACGCTGATGGTCTCCGTGCCGGAGCAGAAGAGGTCTCGTGGCGTAAGACCTGCCGCGCAGCACCGTGACCCCTACCCGGTGGTCACGGTGAGCGCGGACGGCATCGTGCTGTCGTACAACGAACAGGCCGCTCTGCTGCTGACGCGGATCGGCGTCGGTGTCGCGTTGGACGACATCGCGCCCGCATGGCTGGCGGAGGCCCACTTCCGGCGGGTCGGCGGTGCGGAGGACGGGCCGCCGGCGTGGGCGGACGGGAGGATCGGCGGGCGTCCCGTGAAGGCGCTCGCGGGACCGGGCGCGGACGGCGCGGTGTCCTGGTGGCTGATCGGCGACGGCGTCACGGCGGGTGCCGCACAGGAGTTGGCGCGGGAGCGGGCCAGATCGGGCCTGCTCCAGGAGCTGTCGTCCGAGCTGCTCGCTTCGCTGAGCCCGGAGCGCTGCATGGCGGTGACGGTGCAGCGGGCGGCGCGGCATCTGGCGGACGCGGCGGTTGTCGTCGGGACGGGCGACGGACACCGGTATCCCGTGACGCGCTGCACCGCCAACGGGCCGGTGGTGCAGGAGCGCATCCCCTTGGACCCGGAGCAACTGCCGGGCCTGGCGGAGGCGTTGCTGGGGCTGCCCGCGGTGGCGTCCTGCTGGATCGATCCCCACCAGATGCCGCCGTGGGCCGTGCCCGGCGACTTCGTGGCCGACGCCGCCGACATCGGCTCGGTGGTCGTGGTGCCGTTGCCGGGGCACGGTGTCCCGGCGGGTTGCCTCATCCTGCTGCGCCGCCGTCAGGAGGCGGCGTTCAGCGCCGATGAGGAGTCCTTCGCCCAGCTCTTCGCCGCACGCGCCGGGGCCGCGCTGTCGATGGCCCGCAGTTACGCCCGGCAGGCGCAGGTCACCGAAGTGATGATGCGGGACCTGCTGCCGCCCGCCATCGGCCGGGTGCACGGCATCAGCTTCTCCGGCCGCTACCGCGCATCGGTGACGGGCGATCGTATCGGCGGAGACTTCTACGACCTGCACCCCGCACAGACGCCGGAGACCGAGACCGTCGCCGTCCTCGGTGACGTGTGCGGCAAGGGACTTGAGGCCGCCGTCACGGCGGGCAGGGTCCGGCACGTGCTCCAGGCGCTCGTGCCGTTCGCCGCCGACCACACCCGCCTGCTGACCCTGCTGAACACGGCGCTGCTGGCCGCGCAGCAGACCCCCTTCGTGACCCTGGTCGTGGCCACCGCGGTCCGCCGGGACGCGGGGGTACGGCTGCGCGTGTCGAGCGCGGGCCACCCCGCGCCGCTCGTCGTGCGCGCCACCGGCCGTGTCGACGAGGTCCTGACCGAGGGCACGCTGATCGGCGCCTTCGCCGACCTCGACTTCAGGACCGCCGAAGTCACCCTGCGGCCGGGGGAGATCTGCCTGCTGTACTCCGACGGGATCACCGAGGCGCGCGGCGGTCCGCTGGGGGACGTGATGTTCGGCGAGGAGCGGCTGCGCGCCGTGCTCGCCGAGTGCGCCGGGACATCGGCCGAGGTGGTCACCGAGCGGGTGCAGATGGTCGTGGCCCAGTGGGTGGGCGAGGGCAGGCACGACGACATGGCCGTACTGGCGATCGGCGCGCCCCGGGGCAACCGCCCGACGGCAGAAGAAGAGCAACCCGGAGACCAACCCGAGGAAAGGTGATCCGCGTGAACGGTGACCAGCAGTCAGACTCCCTCACCGAGTCGCGTGCACAACTGTGGGAGGCACTCGACGAGTGCGACGAGACCCGTGCCATCGCCGTGGTGCGCCGTGCCCTTGGCACGGCGGAGCCCAAGCGGCTGCACGACATGGACCTTTCGTCGGCCGAGCAGATGCGCGCCGCGGGTGAGCGCGTCCTGCTCGAACTGATCGCACCGGCCCAGAAGCGGGTGGGTCTGGCCTGGGCGGCCAACGAGATCACGGTGGCGCAGGAACACGCGGCCACGGCGATCAGCGAGCGGTGCGTGGCGGCCGTCGCCGACGCCACCGCTCCCGCCCTCTTCGGACCGTTCACGGGGCGGGTCCTGGTCGCGTGCGTCGACGGCGAATGGCATGCGCTGCCCGCGCTCCTGATGAGCGAGGTGCTGCGGATGCGGGGCTGGCGCGTCGACTACCTCGGGGCGCAGGTCCCCACCGAGTACCTCGTCTCGCACGTGCGGCGCACCCGCGCGCAGGCGGTGCTGCTCTCCTCGTCCATCCCGACGCTGCTGCCCGGCGCCCACAACGCGATCACCTCGCTCCAGAGCGTCGGCGTTCCGGTGCTCGCCGGAGGAGCCGCGTTCGGTCCGCAGGGGCGCTACGCGCGGATGATGCGGGCCGAGTGGGCCGCGGACGCGCGGGGCGCCGCCGCGCTGCTCGGCCAGAACCTCGCGGGACCCGGCGAGCACGCGCCCCGCCTGCCCGATCTGGACCTGCCGCACCTGGGCGACCAGGAGTACACCATGATCCACCGGACCAGGACACAGCTGGTCAAGCAGACCCTCGCCGACGTCGAAGAGGGCTTCCCCGAGATGCGCGACTACAGCGAGTACCAGCGGGAACGCACCGTCGAGGACATCGACTTCATCGTCGGCTACCTCGCCACGGCCGTGTACGTCGACGACCCCGGCCTCTTCACCCGGTTCATCGCCTGGACCGCGGACATCCTGGCGGCCCGCGGCGTCCCGCCCCGCTGTCTGCTCCCCGCCCTGGACTCGCTCCTCGCCCAGCTCAAGGACTTCCCCCGCGCGGTCGGCATCCTCCACCAGGGCCGCGACCGGCTCGATCCGCCACCGGCCGCACGGCACACGTGATCACATCGCCTTCGGGCCATACTTCCCCGCTCCCGGCGGGCGGACGCTGACCGAGTCGGACACCGCCCCGGCACACCCGTAACCGGCGCGCGCCCCCGCGCCCAGGCCCGGGGCTCCCGCCCCCGTACCGCACGGGCGAATACGGCCAAAGTCCCCCTGTCCGAAAGGGTCGCGCCCGCCCGGTGAATCACGGTGGCCGTCTTTCGACGACCTGCGCGCGTACCGAGGATGGCACCTGCCCACCCGCCGTCATCGAAGCCGCACCACCGGAGGGGATCCTTCATGTCCGAGTTCAACGACACCGACCGGCCCGACGAAGAGCAGATCGCCGAGGCCTTCGGGAGCGCCGCCCGGGTGACCCTGGCGCCCGGGCCCAGGGAGGTCTTCGAGTCCGCTCCCGCCCCTGACCAGGAGTGGGCGTTACCCGAAGGCAAGGCGTGGGTGTATCTCGCCGACGCCAAGCGGGGGCTGGCCAAGCCGGTGATCATCGCGGACGGCTTCAACACCGGTCCCAGTGACCTCGACTTCTCGTGGGAGATCCTGGAGCGCGGCCCGTACGCGTTCATCAGTGAACTGCGGGGGCGCGGCTACGACGTCGTACTGCTCGGCTTCGACGAGCGCAGCGCCTCGATCCTGGACAACGCCAAGGCGGCACGCTCGGCGATCCAGGAGGCCATCGCGCGGCGCACCGGCAGCCACCCGCTGACCGTCGGCGGCTTCAGCATGGGCGGTCTGGTCACCCGGTACGCGCTGGCCAGGATGGAGCACGACGACGTCGAGCACGAGACCGAGCTGTACTTCTCCTTCGACAGCCCGCACCGCGGCGCCTGGATCCCGATCGCGCTCCAGTCGTTCGCGCACTACATCCGGCGCCTCAACGCTGCCTTCTCGAACCAGATGAACAGCCCGGCGGCCCGCCAGCTCCTGTGGCAGCACATCTCCGAGTGGGGCGACAGCCCCGAGACCGACAAGGAGCGCGTCGAGTTCCTCGCCGAGCTGGAGCGGGTCGGCGGCTGGCCGCGCAAGCCGAAGAAGATCGGCGTCGCCAACGGCGTGCGTACCGGCGAGGGCAACGGCATCGCACCCGGCGAGCAGGCGTTCCACGGCAAGGGCCTGGCCATCGCGGGCACCCACCTCTACACGCAGCCCGAGGGCGAGGACCAACTCATCGCCCAGCTGCGGGTGGTGACCCTGCGCAGGCCGCAGATCCGCACCTCGCACCTGCCCGGCATCGACGGCGCACCCGGCGGCATCCTGGAGGGCTTCGGCATTCTCGCCGACGAGCTGGACAAGATCCCCGCCATCATCGGCCTGGGTGCCGAGGCGGAGATCCGCGAGCACTGCTTCGTGCCCGCCGTCAGCGCGGTCGCCCTGCGCGACATCGACACGCACGAGAAGCTGTACGAACCCTTCCCGGAGAAGTCCGAGGACAGCGAGCTCGACGAATATCTCTGCGCCGCCCAGAACGAGGGCCACTCCCTGGTCACGGGGGAACTCTGCACCTGGATCATGGACCGGCTGCCGGGCTGATCCCTTCCCGTGCGCGGGCGGGGAGCGGGGCTCCGGTGACACCGGTCGCCCGGCACAGGACGAGGACGACGTCGTCCGTGAGCGGGCGGCCGGTGTGCGCGACCGCCATGGCGTACAGGGCGTCGAGCGCGTCGGAGTTCGAGGGCTGGGCAAGCGCCTCGGCCGCGCGCGGAAGCAGGGGGAATTCGACGCCTTCGCCGTCGCGGGCCTCGCTCAGGCCGTCGGTGTAGAACAGGAGGCGCTCCCCCGGCTGGAGGTAGACGCGGTGCGGCAGCGGGGCCGTCCGCAGGCCCAACGGGAGTGCGGGCTGCGGGGGTTCGAGGAGTTTCACCCGCTTGCCCACCCGCAGGGGCGGCGGGTGGCCGCAGTTGACCAGGCGGACCTCGCCCGGCGCGAACTCGGCGAACACGGCGGTGACGAAGTCCTCGGACCCCAGGCCGGGGGCGAGCCGGGCGTCCATGGCCGTGGCCAGGTCGGCGAGGCCGGGCGTGAGATAGGCGAGGTCGCGGAAGGCCCGCAGGGCCGCCGCTGTGGTCCGCAGCGCATCGAGGCCGTGGCCGCGCACGTCCCCGACGATCAGTCGCGTTCCGTACGGGGTCTGCACCACGTCATACAGGTCTCCGCACACCGAGGCACCCCGCACCGGGCTGTGGTGCCGGGTGCACACCTCGATTCCGTCGGCCTCGACCGACAGGGGCTGGAGCAGCGCGCTCTGCGACGCGCTCGCCACCTCTGCGGCCCGGCTGAGCGCGGCCTTGCGCTCGGTGTGCCGGGCGGCGTTGAGGACGGCCAGCGCCCCGCCGGCCACCAGGACGACGAACTCCAGGCAGAAGCCCGGTGTTCCCAGGAGCCGCCGCAGGACGCCGGCCGTCACCGCGAGCAGCACCGTCCAGCAGGCCACCGCCGCGGTACGCCGTGCGCTCGACCATACGCAGGCGATCACCGGGCCGATCAGCAGCACGGCGATCCCCGTCGGCCGGCCTACGGGGATCATGCCGAGCGCCGCGAGGAGGAGACTCACCCCCGGGGCGAGCACCACGAG
>NZ_JBNNJZ010000287.1:0-10391 GCF_050270335.1 Streptomyces sp. NPDC059900 | reverse complement strand
GGCCTAGTGGGCACCGTGAGCTACTCCGCAGCGGGCTCCCTGCCCGGCGGCGGCTACTCCACCACCTACGAAAAGGAGACACTGCGCCCCATCTCCGTCCTGGGCGACGGGTTCCAGGCCGACACCAGCTACACGCTGACCGGCAAGCCCTTCGTAACGGAACTCGGCAGCACCAACGGGGGGAAGAAGACACGGCTCACCAACACCTACGAAAAGGGCACCCAGCGGCTGGCCACCTCCCGCGTAGATCGCCAGGACCAGCCTGGTGTGGACCAGCACGACACCTACCGCTACGACCAGGCGGGCAACATCCTGTCCGTCTCGGATGTCTCCCGCACCGGCACCGACACACAGTGCTTCACCTACGACTACCTGCAGCGCATGACCGAGGCCTGGACGCAGGGCGACCAGACCTGTGCCACGGCTCCAACCGGTGACAAGACGGGCGGCCCGGCGCCTTACTGGCGCTCCTACACCTACGACAAGGCCGGCAACCGCCTCACCGAAACCCTCCACGACACCGGCGGCGACAGCACCAAGGACACACAGCGCAACTACGACTACCCCAAGCCCGGTGACCCGCAACCGCACACCCTGGACTCGGTCACCTCGCACCTGCCCGGCGGAACCGTCACCGAGGACTCCTACGACTACGACGAGACCGGCAACACCATCTCCCGCACCCTGCGCGGGGACAAGCAGAGCCTGGACTGGGACGCGGAAGGCCACCTCGCCAAGGTCACCGAAGCTGTCGAGGGCGAGAAGGCCAAGGTCACCGAGTACGTTTACGACACCGAGGGCAACCGCCTGATCGCACGAACCCCGACCGAGACCACTCTCGACCTCGGGCACACCGAAGTCACCCTCCCCAAGGGAGCAGCGAAGGCCAAGGCCACCCGTTACAGCCCGCTCGGTAGCGGCCACCAGGCCACCAAGGACGACGACGGGACGATCACTTTCACGATCGCCGATCACCAGGGAACTGGCCAACTCTCCATTGCGGCGGCTGACCTGGCCCTCAATCAACGACGCACCCTGCCCTTCGGAGGCCCTCGCGGTGAAACTCCGAAGTCGTGGCCCGGCACCAAGGGATTCGTTGGTGGCACCGACGACACCAAGTCCACGGGCTTGACCCATCTCGGTGCCCGCGAGTATGACCCCAGCACAGGCCGCTTCATCTCCGTCGACCCGATCATGTTGTTGACGGACCCGCAGCAGATGAACGGCTACGCCTACAGCAACAACAGCCCCGTCACCCTGAGCGACCCAACCGGTCTCTGCGTCCTGTGTGCCGCTGCCATCATCGGTATGCGTGTAATCAAGACCTTCCGATCGATTGTCAGCCACGGCAGTGGAGGCGGCGGAAGCATTTTCTCGCGCAACCACAGCGCCAGCGGCAGAGGTTTCCTCAGTCCGACAACATCGGCAGGAGTGCCGCGGCCACCCGGCTACTTTGACGAAGCCTGGGCCGATGACGCGAGACTCAGAAGCTGGGCTGACCGCAATTCCGGTGACCCGTTCAACATGCTCGTGGGCAAGGTCTATGCCGCCGGCAAGGCGGTCGTCCTACCTGACGTTGATGCCTGGAAGGGCTGTTGGGGAGGCGACTTCGGATGGGGCGGCTGTGGCAGTGCGGTCTTGGACCTTCCCACACCCGCGAAGGCCCTGAAGCTGCTCAAGCTCAAGAAACTCAAGGAGGGTGAGGAAGCGGCAGAAGCCGCCGGGAAGTCGAGGAAGACGGCTCCGTCCGACTGCAAGTGCTTCCTGGCCGGCACAGGTGTCCTCATGGCCGACGGCTCAGCCAAGGACATCGAGGATGTCGAAATCGGCGACAAGGTTCTGGCCACCGACCCGGAGACCGGCGAGACCAGCGAACGCAAAGTCGCGGCGACCATCGTCACCGACGACGACAAGAACTTCACCGAACTCACCATCGTCACACCCGACGGCACCGAGAAACTGACCGCCACATACGAGCACCCCTTCTGGTCAGTCGACCAGAAGGACTGGGTCGAGGCCGGAGACCTCAAGTCGGGCATGACCCTACGCACGGACGACGGCCGCACCGTCACCGTGACAGCCGCTCGTCAGTACCAGGACCATGCTCGTACCTACAACCTCACTATCGAAGGCCTCCACACGTACTATGTGCTGGCGGGTCAGACACCGGTCCTTGTACACAATTCCAATGGGTGGTGCGGCCCCGGCCGCAGGACGGCGTCAGAAGCTGGCATCAGCCCCAACGATGCCAAGCGCATTCAGAATGCTGCAAATAAGCAGGGTCAGCCGATTATTGTCGTAGGGAGCCGAGCGGGGAACGGGAACCTCAATCCGATGTCGGACTGGGACTACATCCTGACTGGCCCGTCCAGATCCCGTCACAGTGTCAAGAACTCTCTACCTAGGGGATCCGGGGATGGCGATGGAAGCGGGCGCGGTCGGGATTTCTTCCAGAGTTATAATTCGAACAGCCCTAGAAGAGATTATGCGGAGCTGGATAGGGATAAGCCGTATGTTGTGTTCGAGCCTCAGGGGTAGGTGAACTAATTTGCGGACCTCGGAGCGTATTATCAATGAGGTAGCTCAAGAAATGCGCAGCCTAGATGAGGCGGTGGGATGGTTTTCATCGCTGGATCAAGGGGAACAGGATTCCGTTCTGCGCGAGATCGTTCTCTTCTTGATCCAATCGCATGTCACTGCAGACGACGGGCGTGAAGGACTCGCGAGATCAGAGGTTAAGGCAACCATGACGCCTGCGATTCTCATCCTGCGGGAGCCAATCCTCGAACAGATCGGTAAGATTGCAAGCTTGCCGCCAGGTGAATATCTGAAGGCGTTCCGTGTCCTTCTGTCTACGTTTGCGGTGGCTGATACGCGGCGGAGGGAAACCGTTTGTCGGGGGTCTTGTAGCCACGCCTGGCACAACCTTGCATAGAGCCGAGCACTCCTAGTGCGCCATTCGAAAGCGTGGTCGGGGAGTCTTGCATCCGTGTAGGTGTATGTGGGCCCCCATCGGGTCTCTGATCGATGGGGGCCAATGCGTTTGCCGGCAACGTCAATAGGCGACGGCTGCGGATCAGTCACCTCCCTTTGCCCGGGTACTCGTCTGAGTAACCCTGGCAAGATTTCCGGATGCTGTTTATGCTCTTCACCGTGCCGGTGCGGTGGGGGTGTCCCTATGATTTTGGTTAAGGTGCTGTGGGGGTTGGTGGTCGGTAGAAGGTGCCGTCGCGGAGCATGGCGAAGAGGACGTCGGCTCGGCGGCGGGCGAGGCAGAGGAGGGCTTGGGTGTGATGTTTGCCCTGGGTGATCTTTTTGTCGTAGTAAGTTCGGGAGGCCGGGTCGGCTAACGCTGCGGAGAGGAAGAAGGCCCGTTTGAGCTGCTCGTTTCCTCGCCTGGAGGGTTGTTCGCCGCGGATTGAGGAGCCTGAGCTTCTGGTCGCCGGGGCGAGGCCGGCGTAGGCGGCGAGGTGGGCGGAGCTGGGAAACCGGGTGCTGTCGCCGACGTCGATGAGGATGCGGGCGCCGGTCCTGATGCCGATGCCGGGCATGGACATCAGGACCTTGGAAAGACATCTCACGGCGCTAAGAGTCAAGCCGGAGTGGCTTCGAGGCGTGGGGCGAAGGCTCGGTGTTCGTCGTAGGGGACCTGGTGTTGCAGGCAGTGATGGAGCATTCCCAGCATCCGGTTGAACAGACTGCGTTGGGCGGCGGCGTGCCAGTCACCGCGGTCGCGCCGACGGCGGTAGTGGGCGTTGGCGCCGGGCGAGACGGTAATGGCGGCGAAGGACCACAGGTAGTCGGCATGGGTGAGCCGGTTGTTCTTGACGAAGCGGCGTCCGACGTACATCTTCTTGCCAGATGCACGGGTGACCGGGGCTGATCCGGCGTATGCCTTCAACGCTCGAGCATCCGCGAAGCGATCACGATCGTCTCCGATCTCGGCGAGGATCCGGGCACCGAGCAGGCAGCTCAGGCCGGGGAAGCTCGTGATCAGCTGGGCGTCTGGGTGTTCGCGAAACGACAACGACACTGCCTCGGCAAGGGACTCGGCGCCCTGGGCTGCCGCGTCCAGCTGGTGCAGCAGGACGAGTATCTGCTTGCCCATGGCGTCCTCGACCAGCGGCGGCTGATGGGCGTGCTCGGCTCGGAACGCCTCCTGAAGGCGTTGAGTCTCGGCTTCCGTATATCGCTGGCGGCCGCCGCGCTTCAGAGCCGCCCTGATCTGTGACTTGGTGAGCTTCGCTGCGGCCGCGGGCGTCGGAGCGATCGCCAGAATGGCACGGGCCTCGGGATGGACGAGACCGCACTTGCGGCCCGTGACGAACGCCTTGAGCGCCGTCGGATAGAACTCGCGAAGCAGCGATCGAAGTTGGTTGGCGGCCTGCTGGCGGTGCCAGACCGCGTCTTGTTGAGCGCGGGCCAGTACGGCGATGGCCTGGGCGAGTTCGCTGTCCGCGGGCAGTGGCCGGTGGGCGTGCATGTCGGTGCGCAGGATGTTCGCCAGGACGAGTGCGTCGCCGGGATCAGACTTCTTGCGCGAGACTCCGTGACGGTCGCGGTATCGCGACGCCGCCAGCGGGTTGATGGCAAACACCTGCCGCTTTCCTGCGCGCAGGATCGCGACGAGAAGGCCGCGGGAGGTCTCGATGGCCACGGGTATCGGCTCGGATTCTGTGTCGCCGTGTTCGGCGAGCAGGTCAAGCAGCTGATGGTAGCTGGCGGCATCATCGGTGATCCGGGCCTTGGCGATCAACGTTCCGTTTGGGTCGACCAGGGCGACGTCGTGATGTTGTTCGGCCCAGTCGATGCCGCAGAACACGCTCATATGGGTTTCTCCGCTCGTCGTTCGCGCTGGTGGCGAGCACATGCGGGCCGCGCGACGCTCTAATGCCAGGACTCACAGGTCCGCCATCTCACAAGCCGTTCGCGACGCCGAGGTCACCGTGCGGAGGGCTCGCATCACGAGGAACAACGAGTTGTGCGCGTCTGTGTTGCGCGGGTTCGTGATGGCCGGAGAGCGTCGGGCGCTGCCAGTCTTTCAATAGGCATCACTGTGCCGAAGAGGGTTCGGAGTCATCCCGACGCCCACCGACCATCACGAGCACCGCTGCGGAAACGGCACCGGTCTTTAGGAAGACCTCACCGGTCAGAAGGACCCGAGGCATCCGCTCCGCACTGCATTAATCGCCATGGAGTGGGACTACTCCGACCGACGCCGACGCACCGGGCGTCCACCCACGGCGGCCCCGCTCAAGAAGCTGGTGTTGCGCCTGGCGCAGGAGAATCCGCGGTGGGGCCACCGGCGGATCCAGGGCGAACTGGGCCGACTGGGGCACCCGATCGCGCCGTCCACGGTCTGGGAGATCCTGCACAAGGCCGGCATCGACCCCGCCCCGCGCCGCACCGGCCCGAGCTGGCGCGAGTTCCTCACCGCGCAGACCGAGGGGATCATCGCGGCGGACTTCTTCCACGTCGACACGATCACCGGCAGCCGGCTGTACGCGCTGGCGTTCCTCGAACACGGCACCCGCAGGCTCCACATCACCGGCGTCACCGCCCACCCCACCGCGCAATGGGCGACCCAGCAGGCGCGCAATCTCGCCGATGACCTGGGCAGCCGCGTCGAGTCGCTGCGCTTCGTGCTCCGCCACCGCGACAGCAAGTACACCGGCTCCTTCGACGCCGTCTTCGAAGCCGAAGGCATGGACGTGCTGCTCAGCGCACCCCAGGCACCACGCATGAACGCTCACTGCAAGCGAGTGATCGACACGATCCGCCGCGAGGCACTCGACCACGTTCTGCTCCTGAACGAGGCCCACGCCCGGCAGGTCCTAGCCAAGTACCAGGACCACTACAACAGACATCGGCCGCACCGATCCCGCGATCAACGACCGCCCGAGGCCCAGGAACAGCCAGCAGTCCTGGATAATCTCGAGCCCCGCAAGCTCATGCGCACCCGTATCCTCAGCGGAGCAATCAACGAGTACCGACATGCCGCTTGAACTGCAGCGATGACTTTTCGAACGCCACAAGCTCGGTCCAGGACACACTCGTGGCACCTAGCATCACCGGCGCCCCTTCGGGCACGCCGCCCACGCCGTGCGGACCGTCATCGCAGGAATCCGCTGGAAACTTGCCGGAATCATCGACACCGTCCACCGCCCCACAACCGAGGCCGCCCCGCCTCCGACCAGCCAACCACCGCCAGCGTCCGCCGTCACCACCCCGTCAAGATCCCCAACAGAGTCACGGCATTGCGCCTAGTCCCTATCGGAAGGTTCGCTCTCAGTCTCTCTGCTGTCTCGGGTTGGCCACAGGCCGCCCCCTTCGTACGTGCTCCGGAGCAGGGGAATCACCGCGCTGGGAATGCGGAATCCCTTCGCCCAAGAAGGGTCGGCGGCATGGCCGTAGACGGTGGTGAGCAGGAAGGGCTCCCCACCTGTCAGAACTCCTATCGCCTGCAGATCCCTCGACAGAGTGCCGATCGGTTGGGTGAAGCCGCGGAGCCTTCGTGTCTCGTCGTAGCCGGCAAGCTCGTACACCGTCTCCCGGTCCACGAACCCGCCGTTCGCCGCAGCTGCAACGATCGCTTTGACCCGGGATGGGTAGCGCCTCATCAGCTCATCCATGAACGCCCCCAGCGACTCCACCGTCCAGGCTCCCTCTTCGGAGTCTTCGTCGGCTGACGCCTCGCCCAGTTGCTCCAGATCGCGGACCGAGCCCTCGTCCACGTTCAACTCGAGGAGTTCCTTGGCCCAGCGGAGCAATTCGCTTGGCGTGAGCATGTAAAGCCCTACACCGGCCTGCTCCCGTAGTTCCAGGAGAAGTTCCGCACGGGGACGAGGCGGGATGTCGTATCCACGGCTGGTCCACCAGTCCTTCTTCACGTCCCCCGTGACCAGCAAAACATCGCACCCTCGATGCCGGGCCTCCTCCATGAGCTGTACCCACAGGAGGTAGTCGCCGGCAGCTAACTCGGGCTCCTTGGTACGGAAGTCCTCGTGCCCCGGCGGTATCCCCTCGTCGGCGCGCTGCTGCGCGTCTTTCACGGCCCTGTCGTACTCGTCCGGCGGCAGCGGCTCGCCGATCCGGCCGTGCAGAAGCGGTTCGAGAGCCTTCAGCACCGGGTCGGCGTCAGTAGTGGCAGTCTCCTTGAGTGCGTCGCACTCGGCCTGCGCCCGGATGAACATCTTGAGACTGTCGGCCACTTTGGTTAGCTCGGTCAGGTCTTCGTCAGTCCGTTCTGCAGCCTCTTCGTTGTCCTTGAGCTGGACAGCGGTCAGCCAGGTGGCCACTGCTGTCCGGGCCGTGCTGACCGCCTTATCGAGCAAAGCGCTCGCTTCATTGGCCTTGGTCGCATGGTGATGGCGTACGGTCGGCGACTCGCGGTTGCGCCAGAACTCCGTGAGCACCTGGTGTGGGATCCAGAGTCGCTCACGGAGCCGGGCGAGGGTGGCAAGGGTGTCCCGGCGGGTGCTCTCGTTCGAGCGGTAGAGGTTGAGCAGCACATTGGTGTCGAGCACGACCAGCCCGGAATCGAAGATCCGCTCATAGTCGGAACGGAGTGGGCTGCGATGGGCCTCGTCGCAGTCGAAGATGCCCCGGTCCTGAGGCTGGTCGGACGTGGCGTGCGGTGCTGCCATGAGACGCTCCCCTAGAATCCCGATGCGCATAAGCCCTCCCCAGCTGGGTGCGCGGGGGCAAGTCTTACAGGACTGCTCGATGGGGCGCAGGTGCTTGCCGAAGCCGCAAGACTTTACTGCTCCTGGTGCAGGGGCACTTCATCGATTACGCACCGAACGTTTTCGACCAGCGCACGCGCCCTCGCATCTGCGCGCGTACATCGAGCGCTGGATCGGCGGATGCCGCCGCGAACTCCTCGACCGCACACTGATCACCAACAAACGGCATCTGCGCAACGTACCGGCCACATACGAAACGCACTTCACCGCCCACCGCCCACACCGCGCCCTCCATCAAGCAGCACCCCTGCGGCCACTCCCCCGACCCGGTCGACCCGGACGGCATGGTCATCTGTCGAGATCTACTCAGTGGCATGATCCACGAATACACACAGATCGCATAGAACGGCCGAGTTACGGGCACCCATAGGCTCCCTGGAGGCCGGGTGATGTTAAGGGGGACGTATGACCCGAGGTGATGTGACGGCGCTCGCCATCACTGCCTGGACGATGTCGCTGTGGGCACTGATGATGACCGCGACGTCTCAGCGGCGAGGCAAAAGGACGTTTCTCGAACGCATAGTGTGGCAATGGGCGTTGAAGCGCGCAGCCGATCGACGGACTGACTTGGAGTCGAAGATCAGCTCAAGCAACCTGGCCACGCTGCCGGCGTCAACCCTGAACTACATACAGCGTGACGACGTGCTGTTCCAGGCTTCATCAAGGGCTTCCGCGGTCAAGATCATCAGCACCTCCGTACTCTCCTTCAATGCCGGCGGAGCGCTGTCGCTCATTGTTATGGCCAGTACATGGTCCTCGTGGCGTGTACCTCTAGCGGGCGTAGCCCTGCTAGTGCCCGTGTTGCTTACGATCGGTCTTAATCTCCTGGCCATGGGCCCTGGGATGCAGCGTTGGACAACCGAGGTCGTCACCGCTACCGCACGTCGATCCTACGAGGCACTACTGGTTCCGTTCGAGACGTCTGGACGGGTGCCAGCGGGCAAGGAGCCCTTTCATTCCCCCCACATCCCAGCCGTGCATGCGCTGGAGGACCTCGCTCGCGCCCTCGAGAAATACGCTGTCAAACGGGCCCTTCCTGACGGGACGAACCCTATGACACAAGTCGTGCGGCATTATGCGGCCGCCGCAACACACGTACGCACTCTGCGCGACGGAGTTGAACTCGACCGAACGGACGACGGCCGGAAGCAGGCACTCAGTGAAGTAGGACGGCTGCTGACAGTCCTCGCGGGGCCGAACCTCCGGGATCTCGTATCGGTCTATGGTGTCGACGAGAACCTTCTAAGTGAGCATCGTGCGCGTACGGCGTGGCAGCGTCAGACTCTAGCGCTTACGATCTTCACCCTCGTACTTGGCGGTGTCGTCGCCGCCCTTGCCCTGTCAACGTCCGGGCTCGGCGTCGCGGTGGCCACTGCTGCCGCCACCTTCGTCGTGGCCACGTGGGCCAAGAACTTCGGGCTCTCCCCTACCCACAGCGACACCGGTGCCAGTAGTTGAACCGGCCCAGAAGTTAGGCCCCCGCCCAGAACACCCGCTCACTCTCGCCTCCTGCATGACCGTGGTGAAGGGCCTGAGCGGAGACTTGTAATTAGCGACCACATGTCGTGAAGCAGGTGGAGGGGTATGCCTACAACAGGCCGCAGGAGCCCACATAGTCCCGCTCTCAGGTAGGGAACACCCGGCTAAACGCGGGCTTTCCTCCCGCAAGCTACTGAACCCTGCCGGTCGCAGCGGCCACTTACGGGAGTTGTTACCGCGACGCCCCTCCTTGTCCCCCGCTTCGTCATCAGTTTGCGTCCCCCGCTCGAATGAGCCGAACGCGGCCGCCCAATGAAGCTCATTCCACTCGTCAAGCGGGTCGTCGGGGGCGCGCTGGGCTGGCTTTCCGAGTCCTGACGCCGATGCGTTATAGGAAGTTTCACTGCTATCAGGAATGAACGGCCTCCTGGGCTTCATACACCCCGCACCACCCGTGCCCTGCCTTGGGTACGGAATCCTAGGGCGTGGCGGTAAATTTCAGGCATTCGGTATCGCCCGTCAGCGTCTCTCGCCATCGCGCCCCACTGCTCCAGGGCCTCGACATCATCAGGAGCTAGGTTCAGGTCAGCTGGATCAAAGGGCATCTTGACGGAGTCCGAGAAGGTTGCCATGTGCCGCAGGAGTTTCCCAAGGCGAGGATTCTCCTGGTTGATCTCCTCCACCTTCGCACGGCTGCATGCGCCGAGAGAGTGGCGCATAGCCGCCGGGGTAAGCACTCGATCCGGCCAACGCTCGTCGCCGGTGGAAGCGGCAGCCGCCTCGCGAAGGAAGCGGACGACATCACGGGCTTGGATCTGTTCGTTGAAGTCTACGAGCGCCGCAGGGACCCACCGCTCTGTCCATGCTTCACGTGAATTCTCGGTGCCGAGCTTCGCACCCCATAGAGGAAGCAGCGCCTCGACGATTTCGTCGAAGGTCATGTCCGCAATTGCACGTCCTGGCGTCCTAACAGAGTCGGAACTCGACGCAATCCACAGCGAGAGTCTAAGCGCGTCTTCGGTGTCCCAGCGGAGTTCGTAGGGGCGTAGCGGTCGAGGAACTGTCCTAGGTTCTGCTTAATCGCCGCGCGGACCAGATCCTGACGCACGAATACCACGAGGCCCAGTGAGCGGTTGCGAAGACGACGGAGCCAGGCTGGTACATCGA
>NZ_JBNNJZ010000286.1:0-10421 GCF_050270335.1 Streptomyces sp. NPDC059900 | reverse complement strand
GGATGTCCCGCACCGACAACGCGGAACTCACCCGGCGCTTCGGCCATCCGCTCGTGGTCCTGCACCGCGCGGACCTGCTGCGGGTGCTCGCCGATGCGCTGCCCGCCGACAGTCTGCGACCGGGCAGCGAGGTGTCCGCCGTCCGCCACGACGGCGGCGACAGCGACGGCGACGACGGCCGTCCGGTCGTCGTGCACGCCGGTGGCGAGTCCCGGCCCGACCTGGTGGTCGGCGCGGACGGGCTGCGCAGTGCGGTCCGCGGTGCGCTGTGGCCCGATGCGGCAGGGCCCCGGTACGCCGGGTACACCGGCTGGCGCATGATCACCGAACCGCTCGCCGAACCGCCCTCGCAGGGCGCGGTGACCTGGGGGCGCGGGGAAAGGTTCGGCTACACGGTGCTGTCGGGCGGGCGGATGTACTGCTTCGCGACCGCCTCGCTTCCGGCCGGCGCCGCCGCCGATCCGGCGGCCTCCACCGGCTCATCCGAATACGACGAAGTCCTGCGCCGGTTCGGCACGTGGCCGGACCCCGTCCCCGCCCTGCTGGCCGCCGTGCCCGGGGACGCGGTGCTGCGCCACGACCTGTACGACCTGCCGCCGCTGTCCTCCTTCGTGCACGGCCGGGTCGCGCTGCTCGGCGACGCCGCTCATGCCATGACCCCGAACCTGGGCCAGGGCGCGTGCCAGGCGCTGGAAGACGCGGTCACCCTCGCCCACTGCCTCGACGGCACCACGGACATGACCGCCGCGCTGCGCTCGTACGATCGACTGCGCCGCCCACGGACCCGGGCCATCACGCGCCGCTCCGCCCGGCTCGGCGCGCTCGGCCAGTTGGCGTGGCCGCCCGCCGCTCTGCTGCGTGACACCGCCGCCCGGCTGATGCCGGCCCGGGTCACCCTGCGGTCGATGACTCCGGTGCTCGGCTGGACCGCGCCCGGTGACCAGGTGCCCGCGACGGGGAACGAGAGCCACTGATGCCGGACTGGACCTATCACCCGCTGCGCGGCGCCGCCGCTGCCGTACTGGGCCTGCGCCGTTCGCAGCGCACCGCCCTGCGGCTGCTGGCCAAGGTGGGCTCCCGACCCGCCGGAGCGCGACTGATCGCCCGCGGGTTCGGGCA
Source organism: Streptomyces sp. NPDC059900 (assembly GCF_050270335.1). Taxonomy (NCBI): domain Bacteria; kingdom Bacillati; phylum Actinomycetota; class Actinomycetes; order Kitasatosporales; family Streptomycetaceae; genus Streptomyces; species Streptomyces sp. NPDC059900. The sequence goes on along the minus strand of NZ_JBNNJZ010000286.1, from coordinate 9,302 downwards.
CCGGCATCCGCCGGAGCTGCTCGCCGGTGAGATAGCCGGGACGCCCGTGACCGTGCGCCTGGGCATATCCGTGCCGCCTTCGCTCGCCCGCGACACGATCCGCGCCCTGGCTCCGCTGGGCGCCGGGGTCGTCGAAGTGGCGCCCGTCGCGGCCGCCGACGTGCGGACCGTGCGCGAGGCCGCCGCCGGGCGTTCGATCCCGGTGGTCGTCCGCGCCTGCGATCCGGAGGCCCAAGCGGCCCTCAAGCCCCATGTCGACGGGTTCACGGGGATCGACGATCCGCACGTCATCCATGTGTCCGAGCCGTCGGTCACCGCCGCGGCAGCCGCGCTCGGAGATGGTCCGGGCACCGTCGTACTCGCCCGGCCGGAGGTCCTCGTGACCGCCGGTCCCGGCTGGTTCGCGCGGGTCACCGAGGCCGCCACTCCCACGGAGCCCGCCCCGGCGCTACGGGACGTCGGGCTCTCTCCTCTCCGCTGGCCCGCCTGGTGGTGGGCGCTGCTGGTCGGGCTCGGCATGACCGTCGCGGGGCTCGGCGCGGCGGCGATCACGCTGGGTCCGGTGCTGCTCTGGTACGACCACGACTACCTCGGCATGACGCTGCACGAACTGCACGCCGCCAACCACCACTTGGTGCACTTCCTCCAGCACGACCGGATCACCATGGCCGGCACGATGGTGTCGATCGGCGCCCTCTACACCGGCCTGGCCGCGGGCGGGATCAGGCGGGGATGGCCCTGGGCCCGCCAGGCTTTCCTGCTCTCGGGGGCGATCGGATTCCCCACCCTGTTCTACTTCCTGGTCATCGGCTTCGTGGAACCGCTGCACACGGCAGCGGCCCTCGTGCTGTTCCCGATGTTCGTGATGGGGGTGCGCCGCACCCCGCACCGAGCGCGCTGGCGCCTGGCGGCCGAGGGTCCGGAGCCGGAGCGCCGACGGGCCCTGGTCGGCCAGCTCCTGATGATCCTGACGGGAGCGGGACTGTTCGCCGGCGGCGCGGTGATCTCCGTGGTCGGCCTGACCGGTGTCTTCGTCCCGAGCGACCTGACCTTCCTGGGCACCGACGCGCAGACCCTGGAAGCCGTGAACTCCCGGCTCGTGCCGTTCATCGCCCACGACCGCGCGGGCTTCGGCGGCGCCCTGATGTCCGCCGCGGTGGCCATCGTGCTGCTCAGCGCGTGGGGCTGGCGGCGGGGCGAGGCGTGGGTGTTCTGGACCCTGGCTGCCGCGGCGGCGGCCGGTTTCCTGCCGGCTGTCGTGGTGCACGGCTCGATCCACTACACCGACCTGCTGCACCTCGCGCCGGGCTACTTCGGCATCGTCCTCACCGCCACCGGCCTGCTCCTGGCACGCCCGTACCTCTGCGCCAGGACACCGGCGGGGAGCCCCGGGGGCTGAGAGTCCGGCCTGCTCGACGCCCCGCACGAACACGCAGCCCCCCAGCAGCCTGCCGGTCAGTCCGCCGCTGCCCCGCCGAACCCGAGCTCATTGCCGTCCGGGTCGCGGAAGGTGGCCTTGCGGACGCCGTTGGCGTAGGTCTCGCGGGTCTCCGGTTTCAGGCCCCGCTCGGCGATCTGCGCGAGACGCGAGTCGAAGTCGCTGACGAAGAGGGTGTGAAAGCCGTGCCCGGCGTGATCGGGGCGCACCTCGATGAAGAGGTAGCGGTGCTCCTCGAGCTCCCACACCGCCTCGGTGTCGTTGGGCAGGAAGGACGGCGGCGTGCCGAGGAGTCGCCCGTACCAGGCAACCGCCGTGTTGTAGTCGCGGACAGGAATGCCCGCGAACAGATCTACGGTCATGAGGCCATGCTAAACACGGCGGAGGCCGCACGGAGCCCCGACGAGCAGGCGCGGGCGCGCCGGGGGCTGCGGTACACAAGTATCCAATTTGTGCTTGTCCCGAAGATCGTTCCATTGGAGGCTACGGGCATGCCAAATCAGCCGACCTTCGTATTTGTTCACGGTGCCTTCGCGAACTCGTTCTCCTTCGCGCCGCTTCAGGCCGAACTCGGCCTGCTCGGACACCGTTCCGTGGCGCTCGACCTGCCGGGGCACGGCTTCGAGGCGACCTACGCCGCGGCCTACCAGGCTCCTCAGGACCTCGCCGCGCTCGCCGCCGAACCGGGCGGCATCAAGGGCGTCACCCTTGCCGACAACGCCGCCCGGGTGATCGAAGTCCTCGAACGGGCGAAGGAGAACGGCCCGACGATCCTCGTCGGCCACAGCAGGGGCGGCGCCACGATCACGGCGGTCGGCAATGCCCGCCCCGACCTGATCGACCGGATCGTCTACGTCTCCGCCTGGTGCCCCGTCGACCTGCCCGTCGGCGACTACTACGCGGAACCGGAGATGGCGGGCGTGGACCCCGGCGCCTTCGCCGCGGCGCTGGTCGGAAATCCGGCCGAACTCGGTCTGCTCCGGGTCAACTTCCGCACCGCCGCGCCGGAGCCGCTGGCCGCGATGAAGCAGGCCTTCGCCGCCGATCTCACCGACGACGAGTTCCGGAACTTCCTCAACACCTTCCAGCCCGACGAGAACCTCGACGTCGGCACGCCCGCCGACCGGGCACAGGCCGCGACCTGGGGCCGCATCCCCAAGACCTATGTCCGCCTGAGCGACGACACCAGCATCCCGCTCGCCATGCAGGACCGCATGATCCGCGAGGCCGACGCCCTCACCCCCGACAACCCCTTCGACGTCGGAACCCTCGAAGGCAGCCACCTGCGCTGGCTGGCCCACCCGAAGCCGGCCGCCGAACTACTCGCCACCCTCACGGCCCGCTAGGGTCCATCCACTACTCGCCCACACCTCCCGGCCCGGCGGCTGCTCTCGCACGCCGGGCCGCATCACGCTCCCCTCCTGTGGGGCGCACCGTGGCGGATATACCACTCGGTGCCGAGCAACCGTTCCCGCTCTGCCGCAGGAAGACCCGCGACCAGACCGGGAACGGCTCCTCGCTCCACCTCGGTGCGGTGAGCAAGGACCGCGGCGACCTTCTGCTCCAGCCAGGGCCTGACGTCGATGGTCTCGGTGACCCATGCGTCCGGGACACTGTGCATGGCCTTGCCCGTCGCGGCCAGATAGCCGCCCCACACCCGCATGGCCGAGTCCGGGTGCGTGGCCAGATACAGAGCGTGCGGCTGCCAGGGTGCACCAGCGTCGGGGTAGAGCCGCCCGAGTCCGGCCGCCTGGAACGCGAGCATGGTCACCCGGTGGGTGTGCACATGGTCCGGGTGGCCGGTCAGACCCCCGTAGGCGTCATGAGTGACCACGATCTCCGGGCGGAACTCCCTTATGTGCGAGACCAGTTCCCCGACCGTCTCGTCGATCGGCGCATCGCAGAACCGCAACGCGCCCGGAGCCGAATGCGGTGCGCGCGCGTCGGCGTGGCCGAGCATGCGTGGCGGGCCGGCGCCAAGGATCTGGAGCGCCCCGGCTAGTTCTGCGGCACGCATGGTGTCTGCCGCCCAGGTCGCCGTCACAACTGCGGTGCGGGCACCCGCGGTTGCGTGGCGGGCCAGAAGTCCGCCGGCAAACAAGGATTCGTCGTCCGGGTGGGCGAAGACGCCGAGCAGACTCGACGCAGACGCAGACACGGGCGCAGGCATCGCTGACTTCACGGATGCTGGCCCGGCCCCCGGTCGTGCCCGGCGAGCCTGCTCGGGGAAAGGTCCGTCGGGTCCTCGTCCGCTTCCAGCAGGGTGTCGGCCGGGCCGATGATGAGCGGGTCCGCCTCCCCCACCGCGTCCTTGTCCATGGCCTCGTAGTCGACACGCAGCAGCAGATGCCGCATGGCTTCGAGGCGTCCGCGGCGCTTGTCGTTGAACTTGATCACCGACCACGGGGCGTGGACGGTGTCCGTGGCACGGAACATCTCCACCTTGGCGTGGGTGTAGGCGTCCCACAGATCCAGCGAGGCCAGGTCAGTGGGCGAGAGCTTCCACTGCCGTACGGGATCCACCTGGCGGATGGCGAAGCGCGTGCGCTGCTCCGCGCGGGACACGGAGAACCAGAACTTGACCAGCACGATGCCGTCATCGGTAATCATCTTCTCGAACAGCGGCGCCTGCTGGAGGAATTCCTCGTGCTGCCGGGGTGTGCAGAAGCCCATGACGGGCTCGACACCGGCACGGTTGTACCAGGAGCGGTCGAAGAAGACGATCTCCCCGGCAGCGGGGAGCTGTGCGACGTACCGCTGGAAATACCACTCGCCCGCCTCCCGCTCGGTGGGCTTGTCCAGCGCCACGATGCGGGCTCCACGGGGGTTGAGGCGCTCGGTGAAGCGTTTGATCGTGCCACCCTTGCCGGCGGCGTCCCGCCCCTCGCACACGACCACCACACGCTGCCCCTGATCGCGCACCGACTTCTGCAGCTTCAGGAGCTCGATCTGCAGGATCCGCTTCCGGCGCTCATAAGCCTTGCGCCTCAGCTTCTCGCTGTAGGGATAGTTCTCCCGCCAGGTCCGCAGCGGCTCCCCCTGCCCGTCGAGCAGCACCGGACGCTCCGGCCGGGCCTCGTCGACCGACAGCCCGTCAAGCAAACCCTCCGCGTCCTTGTCGTCCGACGCCACACCGTCTCCTCTCATCGACACACATCATTCTTCTCCTACCCGCGCCGAGCGCTACTCCCCCGCCGTGAAACTCACCCAGAGGGCCGTCGACGATCTGGCGGAGGTGGAGTCGCGTCCGGGCGTCCCGCCGACAACGGCTGCCTCAGCCCGCGTGCCGAACGTGCAGGTGACCGTCACGCGGGAAGGCCGGCGGTGCTGCGGGCAGGATTCTGTCGAACTCGTATCGGGTCTTCTGCGCCACACGGCACGAGGCGAGGTTGTCGTCCTGGTGCAGGAGCTCCAGGCGCTCGAGCCCGGTGGCCACGAAGGTGTCGAAGGCCCAGCCGGTCAGTGCCTCCAGTGCCCGGGCGGCCACGCCCCGCCCGCGTGCGTGCGCGGCGGTCCAATAGCCCACCTCGGCCGTCGGTTTGCCGGGGGCGGCTTCCTTGAGGACCACGCTGCCTGCCAACTGCCCCTCAGGCACGTGTGGTTGTTCTTCGAGGACGGCGAAGTCGAGCCGTATCCCCGTCGCCCACCCCGCATGCTGGGAGTGGACCCAGCGGGCGGCATCGGCGGCGTTGTCGACGGGGGAGCTCGTCCACTGGCGCAAGTACGGGTCCCGGTAGGCCTTGATCAGCGCGGGAGCGTCCTGAAGGCTCCAAGGGCGAAGCACGAGAGCGGGAGCGGACGGGGTCGCGCCGACCCGAAGTATGACGGCATCGTTCACCGGCCCAGCATAGGCAGATCCTCGGCACCGAATACGTGAAGGATCAAGGGCCCGGGGGTCGTCCCGGTCTTCGAGTTATCTTGCTCGGGCGAAGGCTGTTCCAGGGAGTTGAAGATGACGACGGGCGCACAGGACCCGCAGGGCAGACAAGAGCCGCAGGACGCGCAGGAGACGGCCCGGCGGCTGCGGGCGATCAGTGACGAGATGGCGGACCGTTTCTACGAGCGGGCCGACGTGGTGCGCACGCTGGTGGTGACGCTGCTGGCCGGACAGCACTCGCTGATCCTCGGTCCGCCCGGCACCGCGAAGTCCGAGATGGCCAGGGAGCTCACGGGCAGGGTCGAGGGGGCGTCGTACTGGGAGATCCTGCTGTCGAAGTTCACCGCGCCGACGAAGATGTTCGGCCCCATCGATGTCGCCGCGCTGGCCCGCGGCGAGTACCGCCAGGTCTACGACGGCCGTGCCACGACCGCGCATGTCGCGTTCATCGACGAGATATTCAAGTGCTCCACGGCCGCGCTGAACGAGACCCTCGGCTACCTCAACGAGCGGATCTACCACCCCGAGAGCGGCGGTGAGCCGATCCGCTGCCCCCTGATCGGCGCCATCACGGCGAGCAACGAACTGCCCGGCGAGGAGGACGCGGCCGCCATCTACGACCGGCTGCTCGTGCGGATCGAGGTCGGCTACCTGGAAGACCCCTCGAACTTCGCCGCGCTGGTCCGCTCCGCCGTCGGGCGTCCGGCGGCGCGGCGCCGAACCACCGTCGAGCTGACCGCGTTGCAGCAGGCCGTGAGCGATTTCGTCCCGGCCGTCGATGTGCCCGACGTGATCGTGGACGCGGTCTGCACGCTGCGGGCCGCCCTGCGCCGCAAGGAGCTCGTCGCCTCGGATCGCCGCTGGCGGCAGGCGGTGGGGCTGCTCCAGGCCTCCGCATACCTCGACGGGCGCCCGGCGGTCGCGGAGACCGATCTGTCGGTGCTGACCCATGTGCTGTGGGACTCCCCCGCCGAGCGTCCCGCCGTCGAGCGCGAGGTGCTGCAACTCGTCAATCCGGACGCCAAGGAAGCGCTCGACCTGGCCGACACCATCGAGGAGCTGGAGGCCCAGCTCGACGCCATGGCGGGGCAGTCCCGCGAGGCGCTGAGCGACTGGGTCATCAAGCAGGCCCACAACAAACTGGCCATGGCGGGCAAACGCCTTGAGAAGCTGCGCGAGGAGGCGGCAGGGGCCGGTCGCTCCACCGCCGCCATCGACCGGGTCACCGGCCGCCAGCGTGCCGTTCGCGCCCGCGTGCTCACCGAGGCTCTCGGCCTGGACGCGAGCATGGTGCAGGCCCAGCTCTGAACGCCGAGGAATCGAGACCATGGCCGAGACATCACCCAGCAGGCTCGACGAGCTGGCGAGCCGTGGCGCGAAGTGGCTGGGCCTGTCCGCTGCCGCTTCCCAGCGGCACACCGCGGCCGTGGTCGCCGACCGGTTCGAGCAGATCGCCTGGCGCGACACGTACGCGCAGTCGGCCGGACTGCGCGAGCTAGAACAGGAGTTGAAGGCGCGGCACGCCTACGCCGCCGACCTCCTGAGCGACGTGTTCCTGGCCGCCTACAAGGCGGGCCCGCAGCTGCGCGAGCGTACGGACATGGCCCCTTCCCGGCTGCTGAACCACCGGATCACCGCCGCGCTCATGGAGTCGCCGGAATTCGCCGAGCTGCGCCGGGAGACGGTCGGCGACCCCTATGCCGCCGCCATGGCCGTGCTCGCCCAGGGCCCCGCACTGCGCGGGATGCTGGAGCGCTTGCGCGATGCCGGGGAACAGGCCGAAAGGGGTGAGCGGGCCCAGCAGGGCGCCGAAGGCGCGGCGACCGCCGTGGGCGAGGCACTCCAGGGGGCCGCCGACGCGGCCGGCGAGGACGGCACCGTACCGGCCGCGGCAGCAGAAGCCGTACACCGGGCGATCACTGACGCCGAAGCCGGCGAGACGGCTGCACAGCAGGCCGCTCTGGAAGCCGCACAGGCCCTCTCCGCGGCGGCCCCCGCCATCCGTACCGGCGCGCGCAGGGCGGCGGCAAGGGCCGCCGAGACCGTGCGGGAGGAGGCCGCGCTGATGAAGGCGTGGGGCGTGGGCCCCGGCGAGCTGGAGCGGATGCCGTTCGACCAGCGCGCCCGCCTCGCCGAGCGGCTGCGCACCGGACGGCTCGCCCAGTGGGCCGAACTGATAGGCCGCTTCCGGCAGATGGCGGCCGGTGAGCGTGCCCGCAGAGTGGAGAACGCCACCGGCGAGCTGGTCGGCGTCACGCTCGGCGACGACCTCTCCCGCGTCATCCCCTCCGAGCTGGCCAATCTGGGGCTGCCCGCGCTGCGTGCGGTGTTCGCCGCGCGTTACGCCGCCGGGGAGCTGATGCTCTACGACATCCGGGGCGAGCAGAGCACCGGCAAGGGAGCCGTCATCGCGTGCGTGGACACCTCGCACTCCATGTACGTGGCCGGGCCCGGCGGGATCACCCGCGAGGCGTGGGCCAAGGCATGCGCCCTGGCCCTGCTCGACCAGGCCCGCCGCGCCAAACGTGACTTCGTCGGTATTCTGTTCGCGGCCGCCGACAAACTCCAGGTCTTCCGCTTTCCCGCCGACCGGCCCGCCGGCATCACGCAGATGCTCGACTTCGCGGAAACCTTCCTCGGCGGCGGCACCAGCTACCAGCGGCCGCTGACCGCGGCCGCGGAGCTGCTGAAGGAGGAGTTCAACGACACCGCCCGCACGCGCGGCGACATCGTGATGCTCACCGACGACGAATGCGACGTCACCGAGGAATGGACGCGCGGCTGGAACGACGCCAAGCGGCTGCTGGGCTTCCGGGTCTTCGGCGTGGCCATCGGCGCCCCGCGCGCCGCCGACACCGGCTCGGTCCTGGAGGCGCTGTGCGACAACTTGCGCTCCATCGAGGACCTCACCGACGTCCACGCCGCCGCCGACCTCTTCCGCGTGATCTGACCGGCGCCCCGCTCAGCGATCGTGGCGGCGCACTTGCCGCGGACGCCCGATACCACGGCGTCCAAATCATCCACGCCGACGGGCTCCCGTCGTCTCACGGTAGAAGCGCCGGGCCAGGTCCGGCTGCTCGCAGGCCAGCACCAACCGGAGCGGGACACCCGTAGTACGGCCAACTCGTTTACCTGCAGACCGGCTTCGACACTCCGCGCGGCCGCTGCGCGAAACCCGCCGAACCCGGCTCCGGCCTCCGCCGAACCTGCATCCTGACCCGACCGCGGGGGTAGCAACCAAGGATGCGTCACCCGCCCGCACCGCGGGCTCGGTGCAAGGCGCAACGGGGGTGGGGGCGTTGGTGCGACGGGTGGTCAACCTTCAGTCCATCGAGCAGAAGCTGCTGCTGCTCGCCCTCCTGTTCGTGATCGGCGGCTCGATCGCCGCGAACCTCTTCGCGTGGGACGTGAAATGGCAGATACCACTGATCTACGCCGTGCTCTATGTCCTGCTGTCCGTTGTCGTCGACATTCGCAATCGGCAGGCTCCGACGGCTTCCACGCACTTCCGCACCAGTGACGAGTTCTTCCTGACGTTCACCCGCTTCGTGCGTACGGCCGAGCGCCACATCTACACGAGCTACGTGCGCAACACACCGCCGCCGAGCTTCCGGTCCCCGGCCGCCGAACAGTACTTCAGGGCCGCGGCCGACTGGACTCGGCGCAATCCCGGCGCGTCGTTCCACCGCATCATCGGTGTCCCTGACCAGGAACCCGGCAAGAGCGCCATGCGCAGGTGGCTGCGCGAGCACTGCGAAGAAATGCACGGTCTCGCCAACTACCACGCGCGCGTGGTGACCACCAACAGCGGTGTCGATGCCGTCAATGTGGCGATCATCGACGACACCGCGGTCCTGCTGCTCCTGACGGCCGACGGATCCTTCATGAGCGGACACAGCCTGGAGACCGCTGAGGCCGTCAATTCCTTCAGGGATTACTACCGCTCCTGGTGGGCCTCGGCGGAGCCCCTGGAAAGCTACGCACAGC
>NZ_JBNNJZ010000285.1:0-10441 GCF_050270335.1 Streptomyces sp. NPDC059900 | reverse complement strand
GCCGCGCCCTCCCAGTTGGTGTGCAGGCCGAGGTCGATGGCCTCGGTGGCGAGGATCGCCGGGGTCCACTCCACCGTGTGGATCTTGGCGATGAGCGCGGAGACCACCAGGCGTGCCGTGTGGTAGATGCTGTCCTCGCTCATGGCGGGGTACTCGTGCCGCAGCGCCGCGCAGACCGCGTTGTGCTCGCGGGCGAAGAGGGTGTGCATCGCGCTCAGGCCGAGCCACCAGCTCTCGTTGAAGCCGGTGAGCGGGATGCCGTTCTGGCCCACGGGCAGGTGCCCGTCCTCCAGGCGCAGGTCGGCGCTGCCGCCCGCCTCGCGCAGGAACCTCGCGGTCCGCTCGTCCGCGCCGTACACCTCCGAGCCGTCCCACCAGTGCGACGCGGAGTTGGCGAAGAGGATCGGGGGCTGGTTGCCGGGGACCTCGATGCCCTCGTTCTCGGCGAAGCGCATCACGTTCTCGGCGGGCCCGCCGGGGGTGTTGTGCCAGGTGCTGCCGGGCGGCAGCGGGACCTCGACGGCCTTGCCGCCCACCGGGTAGCGGCGGTGGTTGACCCAGTCGTGGACCTGGAACTGGATCCAGGCCGCGGCCAGGACGTTCAGCGAGGTCGCGGGCACGAAGGTGTCGCGCTGGAGGAGCGTGCGGCTGACGGTGACCGGGTTCGGGGTGTCGAAGAGGTCGGGCCGGTAGTCCGGCTTCAGGTTGCGTCCGAAGGCGGCGCCCACGGCTCCCATGGAGGGCGCCGAAAGGTCGTTGTAGGAGCCGTCGTACGAGCGTGCCGTGCGCAGCCGCTCGTCGACCGGAGCGGGCACGGGGACGGCCTTCGGCGGTGCCTCGGGGACGTCGGTGTCGATGAGGTTGAGCCGCCGCAGCACCTTGCGCAGGAAGACCAGGTTCAGCAGGCTCGCCTCCAACGGCAGCCTGTACCACGGCACATAGCGGTTCAGGGCGCCGAAGAACCGGCCGACCGGGATGCCGAGCACGGTGTTGCGCAGCGGCTCCGCGGTGGTGAAGCGCAGGCCCTTGCGGTGGGCGGCGCTCGCTTCGTACGCGGCCTTGCGGGCGCGGTTGAGATTGCCCAGGGGGCGGAATTCGCCGGTCGTGTACCAGGGGTTGAAGGCGAGCCCCTCGACCCGTCCGGCCGCCGCCATGGCCTCGACGGTCGACAGGTCCTGGCGCGGCACGGTGAGGCGGGCGACGGGCACGGCGGGCGTGATGTTGTCCTTCCACTCCACCGAGCCGTCCTCGACGGGCGTGCGCTTCTCGTCCACGTACCGCTGGACGCACAGGTCGAAGGCGACGTCCGAGGTGACCAGGCGGTGCGCGAGTTCGCGGTGCAGGAAGCCGGGGTCGCGGCGTTCGGGCTTGGGCTCGGGGGCGCTGCCCACGACGGGGCGCAGGAGGTAGCGGACCGGTCCTGCCTCGCCCCACAGGATGGCGCCGCGGCTCCAGTACGTCTCCCTGGCGAGGCTGTTGACCGTGTGCCGGGTGGCGGACTGGATGTTGCGCCGCATCCGGGTCGCGGTGGAGAGGCCGACGGCAAGGGGGAGCTTCACGAACAGGCCGAACGCCTTCTGCACCGGGCTTGTGGCGCCCGCCATGGCCTTGGCGAAGGCGACGAACTCACGGGCGTCGCGGGCGTGCGAGACCGGGAAGTTGGTGGCGAGCAGGTCGTGGCTCTCCTCGTCCGACACCGCCACCCGCACGGCGACGCCGCGCAGATCGGCCGCCGCGTCGGGCTGCCGGGTGCCGCTGGCGTTGGAGAGCCGCACGGTCGCCGGGTACTCGGCGCCCGGCTGGGCGTAGCCGCCGCGCAGGGCTTCGGGCAGGTCGTCGTTGAAGGTGAGGCGGGCGTTCTCCACGCCGAGCGCGGGTTTCGCGTGCTGGGTGCGCGCGAGGGAACCGGCGCCGCCCGCGCGCCGGTTCTTCGCCTGGACCTTCATGATCTCGCGGGCCAGGCGCTCGAAGAGGCGGTGCTCCGCCTCGGGGCTGCCGCCCGCGTAGCGCTCGTAGGTCTGCTCGTACTCGCCGGTGTCTGCCATCAGGCTCTTCCTTCGCGCGCAGGCGTACGGGACGGGGCCCTAGGACGTTAGTGGCGGTGGGGGGCGGGCACAGCGTGGGTTCTCGCCTATGTCCGCCGGGCGGTCCGCGCGTCGAACGTGCAGGCAAGGCAGGGTATTTGGGCCCGTCGGGCGTACCGGGGTGTTCGAGCGGCGCGGAGCAGGTGATCGTTCCGTCGCCCCTCGGGGAGTCTCCTCTCTCAGCGGCCCCGGGGGGCCGGGCGCGCCGGTGGCCGGTCCGTGACGGGTGGGCGGGGGCCCCGCGCGCACGAGTTGACTGCCGACCGGGCCGGTGGTGTGCTCGCAACTCCGTTGCCGCCAGCGCCCGTTGCGGAGGAATCCATGCGGGACCAGCACACCAGGGCACCGTCCTTCACCGATCTGCGCCCGTACAAGGGCGTCACCACGACCGGCCCCGCGGCGGGCTTCCCCGTCTATCCGGACCTGGTGGAGCGGCTGCTCGCGGACAAGGCGCAGCCCGATCCGGAGGGTGTCGTCCCGCACGCCCTGGCGACCTGCTCGGCGTACGCCTACGCGGGTACTCCCGAGAGCGCCGACCCGCAGACGCTCGCCATGATCATGGCGAGGCTCGGCCTGGAGGAGAACCGCTGCCGGGTCTTCGAGCAGCGGGTGGGCGCGCTCTACATCGCGTCGGCGGCCTATCTCCTCCAGGACAAGGACCGGCGAGTGGTGATCCTCTGCTACCGCGGCACCCAGCCCGAGGACATCATCAGCATCCTCACCGACGCCGACGTACGGCCCGAGACGCTCCGTGTCGACCTCGGCGGCGAGCGGTACGACGTGCACGCGGGCTTCTACCGCAACATGCGGGCCTCGCGGTACCTCGTCATGCAGGCCCTGGAGCGTGCGCTGCGCGGCGAGTCGGTCAACCCCGACGAGCAGGGCACCGTGGGCGGGGGCATGGAGGCGCTCTACGTCACGGGGCACAGCCTCGGCGGCGCGATGGCGGCGCTGATGGGCGTCGTGCTGGCCCACGAGCCGCGCTACGCCGCCGTCGCGGAACGCCTCAGGGCGGTCTACACCTTCGGCCAGCCCATGCTCGGCGGCCCGGAGTTCGCCGCCGCCTGCCAGCGGGCCTGCGACACGCAGGGCGTGCACGTGCTGCGCGACCGGCTCATCCGCTACATCTACGACCGGGACGTGGTGCCCTCGCTGCCGCCGCGCCCGGTGGGGCCTTACGCACCCTTCGGCCGCGAGTTCCACTACCGGCGGGACCGGGGCGTCGTCGACGGGGCGCTCACGCTCGTGGCCGACACCTTGATCGAGGCGCTTTCGCTGCCGGGCGATCTGCTCGGCGGACGGCTGCGGGCCACGGCCGGGCGCCGGGCCAAGGGGGCGGGGCGGGCCCTGGCCGGTCTGGTGCGGGGGCCGGGGCGGAAGCCGGGCTGGGTCGAGGTGCGCGATCCGGCGCCGCGCTACCCGCAGATGGACAGCCTCGCGGGGCTCGCGGTGGTGGCGCCGCTCGCGTTCTTCGCCGCCCGGCTCGCGCTGACCAGGGGCGTCCCGTTCGCGTACTCCTTCGAGGACCACGGCCCCGGGCACTACGTGAACGCGCTGGCTCCGCCGGGGGTGATGAGCGAGTACGGGGACATCCGCTGAGGCGGCTGTCCGGCCGGCCGGTCAGTCGATGAAGGCGCCGTCGACGTACACCCAGGCCCCGTCGAGCCGTTCGAAGCGGCTGCGTTCGTGCAGGGACTCCTTGCGGCCCCCGTCGGTGTAGCGGGCCCGGAACTCGACCGTGCCGGTGGTGTGGAACGCGGTGCCGTCGGCGGTGTCCAGGATCTCCAGGCCGACCCAGCGGAGCCCCGGGTCGAACTCCACGCGGGGCGGCCGGGTGCGCGGGTGCCAGGTGCGCAGGAGGTACGCCTCGTCCTTGACGGCGAAGGCGCAGTAGCGGGAGCGCATCAGCTCCTCGGGGACGGCGGCCATGGCCTCCCCCCGGTGCAGCCGCCCACAGCACTTCTCGTACGGCTGGGGGTGGCCGCAGGGGCATGCGGTGATCTGGGGGCGGGGGGTACGTCGGGACATGCGGGCCATTGTCCCCCGGCTACGGAGCGAGGATGTCCAGCTCGTGCAGCGCCCCCACGGCGATCTCCCGCGTCAGCTCCTCGGCGCGCCCCGCGTCCCCCTCGCGCACCGCCTCCGCGAGCCTGACGTGCAGGGTGACGGCTGCCGGGTCCGGGTCCTCGAACATGACCTGGTGGTGGGTGCGGCCCGCCAGGACCTCCGCGACGACGTCTCCGAGGCGGGCGAACATCTCGTTGCCCGACGCGTTCAGGACGATGCGGTGGAAGTTGATGTCGTGGAAGAGGTAGCCCTCCAGCTGCTGGCCCCGCGAGGTGGCGACCATGCCCAGGGCGCACTCGGTGAGGGCCGCGCACTGCTCGGGAGTGGCGTGCTGGGCGGCCAGGCCCGCGGCGGCGGGTTCGATCGCCGAGCGCAGGACCGTGAGGGAGCGCAGCTGGCGCGGCCGGTCGGCGCCGGCCAGACGCCACCGGATGACCTGCGGGTCGTAGACGTTCCACTGGGCCGTGGGCAGTACGGTCACGCCGACCCGGCGCCGGGACTCGACGAGGTGCATCGACTCCAGGACGCGCACCGCTTCCCGTACGACCGAGCGTGAGACCTCGAACCGCTGGGCCAGCTCGTCGGTGCGCAACACGCTGCCCGGCGGGTACTCGCCGCCGGTGATGGCGGGCCCGAGGCTTTCCAGTACACGAGCGTGCAGCCCACGGGCCTGTGCGGTCATGACGTCAGGGTATGCGGCGGCCCTCGGGAACAAAAAGTCAGACTTTTGTGTCACAGACTCTTGAATTTGTCAGACCTAATGGGTTTCAGTGACGTGAACGAGCCACGGGTCTCCCCCGTCCCGTGGCTCGTTTCCGGACCGATGTCGAAGAAGACAGCGAGGCAGCACAGCGATGAGCACCCCCCACGTCGTCGTAGTGATGGGCGTGGCAGGAACCGGCAAGACAACGATCGGTCCCCTGCTCGCGGATCGGCTCGGCGTTCCCTACGCCGAGGGCGACGACTTCCACCCCCCGGCGAACATCGCCAAGATGTCGGCCGGGACCCCGCTGACCGACGAAGACCGCTGGCCGTGGCTCGATGCCATCGGCGCCTGGGCCCACGGCAGGGCCGGGCTCGGCGGTGTGGTCAGCAGCTCGGCGCTCAAGCGCAGCTATCGCGACCGGCTGCGGGCCGAGGCCCCCGGCGTCGTCTTCGTCCACCTCACCGGCGACCGTGCCCTCATCGAGGACCGGATGTCGCACCGCGAGGGCCACTTCATGCCGACGGCCCTGCTCGACTCGCAGTTCGCCACGCTCCAGCCGCTCGGCGCGGACGAGGCGGGCGTCGCGGTCGACGTCACCGGCACTCCGGAAGAGATCAGCGAGCGCGCCTTCGAGGCACTGGGCGCACTCGACCAGTAGTTCCCGTCCCCCGCACCCTCTCCCCTGACGTACAAGGAAAAGCACCGTGACCAGTCTCAGCGTTGAGATGCTGGCAGCGGACGCCGTCGAGCCGATCACCTCCGCTGGCCACGCCCAGCTGGGAATCGCCGTCCTCGCGGGCATCGCCGTCATCGTCCTGCTCATCACGAAGTTCAAGCTGCACGCGTTCCTGGCCCTGACCATCGGGTCGCTCGCCCTCGGCGCCTTCGCGGGCGCCCCGCTCGACAAGGCGATCGCCAGCTTCACCGCGGGTCTCGGCTCGACGGTCGCGGGCGTGGGTGTGCTGATCGCGCTCGGCGCGATCCTGGGCAAGCTGCTCGCCGACTCCGGCGGCGCGGACCAGATCGTCGACACGATCCTTGCCAAGGCCGGCGGGCGTTCGATGCCGTGGGCGATGGTCCTCATCGCCTCGGTGATCGGGCTTCCGCTCTTCTTCGAGGTCGGCATCGTGCTGCTGATCCCGGTCGTCCTGATGGTCGCCAAGCGCGGCAACTACTCCCTGATGCGGATCGGTATCCCGGCCCTCGCCGGTCTGTCCGTGATGCACGGCCTCATTCCGCCGCACCCCGGTCCGCTGGTCGCGATCGACGCGGTGGACGCCAACCTGGGCATCACGCTGGCCCTCGGTGTGCTCGTCGCCATCCCGACGGTGATCATCGCCGGGCCGGTCTTCTCGAAGTACGCGGCGAAGTGGGTGGACATCCCCGCTCCCGAGAAGATGATGCCGCAGCGTCCCTCGGAGGACCTGGAGAAGCGTCCCGGCTTCGGTGTGACGGTCGCGACGGTGCTGCTTCCCGTCGTGATGATGCTGGCCAAGGCCCTGGTCGACATCATCGTGGACAACCCCGAGCACACCGTGCAGCGCGTTTTCGACGTCATCGGCTCGCCCCTGATCGCGCTGCTCGCGGCGGTCATCGTGGGCATGTTCACGCTTGGCCGTGCGGCCGGGTTCACCAAGGAACGCCTCTCCACCACGGTCGAGAAGTCGCTCGCGCCGATCGCCGGTGTGCTGATGATCGTGGGTGCGGGCGGTGGCTTCAAGCAGACCCTCATCGACTCGGGCGTCGGTCAGATGGTCCTGGAGATCTCCAAGGACTGGTCGATTCCGGCGCTGCTGCTCGCGTGGCTGATCGCCGTGGTGATCCGCCTCGCCACGGGCTCGGCGACGGTGGCCACCATCTCGGCCGCGGGCCTGGTGGCACCGCTGGCCGCGGACATGTCCACCACGCACACGGCGCTGCTCGTGCTGGCCATCGGAGCGGGATCGCTCTTCTTCTCGCACGTGAACGACGCGGGATTCTGGCTGGTGAAGGAGTACTTCGGGATGAGCGTGGGGCAGACCATCAAGACCTGGTCCGTGATGGAGACGATCATCTCCGTCGTCGCGGGCGGTCTGGTGCTGTTGCTGTCGCTTGTCATTTAGGCGGGGTCAGGGCAACTTCCCCGTCCCCAACCCCGCCCCTTCCCGAAAACCCGCCGGCGCGGGGGCCTTGGTGGACGTCGTCACCGGCTTCGCCGAGTTCGTCCTCAAACGCCGGACGGGCTGGACTTCTCCAGCCCGTCCGGCGTTTGCGCTACTTCCGCCACAGCGGATGCTCCCGCTCCGCCCACTCCGGGTCCACCGAACCGGTCCGCATCCCCCGCCTCGCCTCCGGGTCGGCCCACGCCATCCCCACGTGGCCCGCGATCACCACGCCCAGGGTGAGGGCGAGCCAGTCGTGGACGAACGTGCTTCCCGTGCGCCAGGACAGGGGGGTCAGGTGCGTGAACCACATCAGCAGGCCCGTGCCCAGCATCACCAGGACCGCTCCGGCCAGCCAGCCCGCGTACAGCTTCTGGCCCGCGTTGAACTTGCCCGCCCGCCGGGTGCGCCGCCGCAGCCAGGCCTTGTCGTAGGGCCCGAAGCGGTTCAGGAGGCGCAGGTCGCCGCGGAAGGCGCGGGACGCGAGGCCCGCCAGGAACGGGGCCGGGAGCAGCAGTCCCGACCATTCGTGGACGCTCACCACGAGGGCGCGGCGCCCCACGAGCTCGGCAAGCTGGGGAACGTAGAGGCACGCGGCGCTCGCCACGCACACGCCCATCAGGATCGCCGTCATGCGGTGCACCCAGCGCTCGGCGGGGCTGAACCTGCGCACCCGCGCCGCGGCCGCCTCAAGCCGTGGGCTTGTCGTCCCTGCCATTCGAATCACCCACCCATGCGTCGACGTCGTAGCCCCGCTTCTCCCAGTAACCCGGCTCCACCTCGTCGGTGAGCGTGATCCCGGAGAGCCACTTCGCCGACTTGTAGAAGTACATGGGGGCGACATAGAGGCGGACCGGGCCGCCGTGGCTGTGGCCCAGGTCCTTGTCCTGCATCCGCAGGGCCACCAGGACGTCCTTGCGCCGGGCCTGCTTCAGCGTCAGGCTCTCGCTGTACGTGCCGTCGAAGCACGTGAAGCGGACCGCGCGGGCCGTGGAGCGCACCCCCGCCGCGTCCAGGATGCGGGAGAGGCGCACGCCCTCGAAGGGGGTGCCCGGCACCCGCCAGCCCGTCACGCACTGGACGTCGCGCACCATGCGGGTCTGCGGCAGGGCCCGCAGCTCGGCCAGGGAGTACGTCGCGGGGCGGTCCACCAGGCCGTCGATCTTCAGGCGGTAGTCGGCGGCGCTCTTGTGCGGAACGGACGCGGCCACCGAGTAGTAGCGGAAGCCGCCGCCGTTGGGGAGCAGGTCGGTCAGGCCCGTGGGGTCCTTGTCGGACGCGGCGCCCAGGAAGGATTCCAGGCCCCGCTGGAGCGGCGGCGCGGCGGCCACGCCCAGGGCGCCGAGGCCGAGCATGCCGAGGACCAGGCGGCGGCCGACCGGCGTGCCGCCGTGGTCGTCCGCGGGCCGGTTCGGAGGGGAAGTCGTCACCCTTCGATTCGAGCACCCGCGGCTCCGGGGGTACAGGGGCCGCGGGTGTCCGTCAGCGTTTCGTCAGGTTTGCCTCACGCCTGGCCGGGCGGTGTCTCCGACGCCTTCTCCAGCTGGAACGCCTCGTTGCCCAGGCCGATCCGGGCGTGCGCCGCGGGCTTGGTCGAGCGCAGGATCGCGCCGTAGACCACGCCGATCACCGCGGCGAGCAGGATGATGCCGGGCAGCACCCAGCTGAGCGCCGAGCCGGGGCCCGCGCCGACCAGGACGTCGAAGTCCTTGACGGTGTAGCCCGCGATGACGAACAGGCCGGCCGCGGCGAGCCCGGACGCGGTGATGCGCCAGGCCTGCGCGCGGGCCGCACCGCGCCGTACGAAGAAGACGATGACGGCGATGGAAGCGGTGGCCATCAGGAGGATGACGCCCAGGGCGCCGACGTTGCCGCCCCAGGTGAACAGGTGCAGGACCGGGGCGGTCGGGTCGCCGAACTTGCCGTCGTCGGTCACCGCGAAGGCGATCACGACGATGACGGAGACGATCGTCTGGAGCAGCGAGCCGGTGCCGGGGGCGCCGGTGGAGGTGTTCGTCCTGCCGAACGTGGCGGGCAGCAGACCCTCCCGGCCCATGGCGAAGGCGTACCGCGCGACCACGTTGTGGAAGGAGAGGATCGCCGCGAACATGCCGGTCACGAACAGCACGTGCAGTACGTCGGTGAAGGTGCCGCCGAGCCGGGACTCGGTGAGCCCGAAGAGCAGCCCCGCGCTCTGTTCCTGTGCGGCGGGGACGATGCCGGAGGGTCCCGCGGCGACGGTGAGCGCCCAGGAGCTGATCGCGAAGAAGACCGCGACGAAGCCCACCGCGAAGAACATCACGCGGGCGACGACGACCTGCGGACGGCTGGTCTCCTCCGCGTACACGGGGGCCTGTTCGAAGCCGGTGAAGGCGGCGATGCAGAAGCAGAGCGAGGTGGCGACGCCCGCGCCGGTGAGGGTCTCCGGGTTGAACGCGTGCAGGGACAGGCCTTCCTTGGCCGGGTCCGCGATGGCCGCGATGTCGAAGATGACGACGAGCGCCACCTCGATGAGCAGCAGGACGCCGAGCACGCGCGCGTTCAGGTCGATCTTCAGCCAGGCGAGCACGGCGACGACGGCGACGGTGACGAGTGCCGGGATCCACCAGGCGACGTGGACGTCGAAGTACGTGTCGATCAGCCCGGAGACCTCGAAGCCGAGGAGGCCGTAGAGGCCCGCCTGGAGCACGCTGTAGGCCACGAGCGCGACGAGCGAGGCGCCGGCCCCGGCGGTGCCGCCGAGGCCCCTCGATATGTACGCGTAGAAGGCGCCGGCGTTGTGGACGTGGCGGCTCATCTCGGCGTATCCGAAGCTGAACAGGCCGAGGACCACGCCGAGGATGAGGAAGAGCAGCGGCTGTCCGACCACACCCATCACGCCGTATGTGGTGGGCATGACACCCGCGACGACCATCAGCGGCCCGGTCGCCGCGAGCACGGACAGGAGGAGACCTGCCGTGCCCAGGCGCCCCGCGCGCAGGGCCGTCTCCTGGCCCTTGTACGTGCTGATCCCGCTCCCGGCGGACTCGCCCGCGGCTCTCGTGTCGCTCGTTCTGCTCGAACTGCCCGTCGCCATGGCGCGGTTGTCCTTTCGGGTGTGCCGGTTGATGGGGGTGGGTCAGGCGGAGCCGAGCGCGGCGCTGCGCGCGGCGGTGAACGCCTTGTACGGATCCCGGTCCGGGTACGACCAGGGGGCTGGGGTCGCGTGGCGGCCGATGCGGTGGAAGAGGGCGGCCGATTCCGCCGCCCTGCCCTCGCAGAACTTGGCGTGGGCGAGGAAGTTCAGGTCGACGCGACAGCGCGGGTAGGTCGTGTGCCCGGGGCGGCCGGGCATCTCCCACTCCAGCCACCAGTCGAAGGCGGCCTTCATGACCTGGCGGGCCCGGCGTCCCGTCCAGTGCCCGGAGGCGACGGGGTCGCCGGGCTCGCTGCCCGCGGTGGCA
>NZ_JBNNJZ010000284.1:0-10496 GCF_050270335.1 Streptomyces sp. NPDC059900 | reverse complement strand
GTAGGGCTGCCAGTCCCAGTAGGACGTGCGAAGGCGCGCGGTGCGGGAGGCGGCGAGGGCCTTCTCGCTCACCGCGTTGAAACCGAGCCCCGGCGGGAGCATCAGCCCCTTCTGCGATCCGGCGATCGTGACGTCGACGCCCCATTCGTCGTGCCGGTAGTCGATCGAACCCAGCGAGGAGATGGTGTCGACGAGCAGCAGCGCGGGGTGTCCCGTGGCGTCCATCGCCTGTCTGATCTCGGAGATCCGGCTGGTCACGCCGGTCGACGTCTCGTTGTGCACCACGCAGACGGCCTTGATCGTACGGGCGCTGTCGGCCGCGAGGTGGTCGGCGATCGCTTCGGGGGACGCGCCGTGGCGCCAGTCGCCGGGCACGAAGTCGACCAGGAGCCCGAGGCCCGCGGCCATCTGCTGCCAGAGCGTGGCGAAGTGGCCGGTCTCCACGTGCAGGACGCGGTCGCCGGTGCTGAGGGTGTTGACCAGGGCCGCTTCCCAGGCGCCGGTGCCGGAGCCGGGGAAGACGATCACTGGGCCCGAGGTGCCGAAGACCGGCTTCAGCGCGTCGAGCAACTCCGAGGTCAGGGCGGCGAATTCGGGGCCGCGATGGTCGATGGTCGGTGCCGAGATGGCGCGGAGGACCTGGTCGGGGACGTTCGTGGGACCCGGTATCTGCAGGAAGTGCCGCCCGGATTGGAAGGTCACTGTGGCCAACTCCCTTGAAAAGCGTGCCGCATTGTGGCACGGTGTGTCGTAAGGTGGCACGGGGAGCGTAGGGCCGACCGCGTGGGGAGTCAACGGATGCAGAGCGTTCTCAACGCACTTCGGGTGCTCGAAGAGGTCGCGGCACGCCAGCCGATCGGGGTCGCCGACCTGGCCCGCGGCCTGGAGCTGCCCAAGAGTTCGGCACAGCGCGCCCTGCGCACGCTGCACGCGGCGGGCTGGATCCGCCCGGCCGGGGGAGAGGTCACCCGCTGGGTCGTGACCACCAAAGCGTTGCAGGTCGGCCGCCGTGCCACGGGGGAGCTGAGTCTGCGCGACGTCGCCGTGCCGCTGATGGAAGAGCTGCGGCGGCGCATCGACGAAACGGTCCACCTGACCGTCCCGGACGGCGACCGGGTGGTCCTCATCGAGCGCCTGGAGACCACCAAGCCGGTGCGCATCATCCTGGCCCTCGGTACCCAACTGCCCATCCACGCCTCGGCGAACGGCAAGGCGGTCCTCGCGGCGAGCCCCCCGGAGACCGTCCAGCGCCAACTGGACCTGGGCCTCGAGGGGTTCACGGGCTCGACCATCACGGACAAGGAACGCCTCCTTGCCGAACTCGCGCGGATCAGGGAGCGGGGGTACGCCACCAACGGCGGGGAATGGCGCGACGACGTCTCCGCGGTCGCCGCCGCCGTGTGGGACGAGTCGGGGACGCCGGTCGCCAGCATCAGCGTCAACATGCCGACGAGCCGGATGACGCCCGAGGCCAGCGCCGAGTACGGCGCGCTGGTCAGCGAGACGGCCCGGCAGGTCAGCGCGGCTCTGGGGCATCCGCGGCAGGGCGGCGCGGGTGGTCCTGCCGCCGGACCCGCGACCGGCGGATAGCGCGATCCGCCCGCGCAACGCATTCGGGCACGCCCCTTGACGTTGCGGGAAGCCCGCTCCAATACTCCCCATTGCGAAAGCTCAATTCCGCCAGGCGGAATTAATTATCTCCCTTGGGCTCCTCCGCCCACCGGGAGACGTCCGTGCGCGCCCTCATGCACCGCGCACTCCCCGACGCCGCGCGCACCCCACGACACGCGCCCCGGCGCACCGCGACATGACCATCGGCCGACGGCAAGGGAGCCCTCGTGTCAGATCAAGTCATCTCCATCATCGCCCTGGTCCTTGTCTTCGCCATCGCCACCTTCTCCGCCGTCCACCTGGGCGCGCTGGCCCTCGTGGCCGCGTTCATCGTCGGCTCCACCGTGGCGGACGAGTCCACGGACGATCTCTTCTCCGGCTTCCCCGGCGACCTGTTCGTCGTCCTGGTCGGCGTCACACTGCTATTCGCCATAGCGAAGAACAACGGCACCGTTGACTGGCTCGTCAACGCCGCGGTCAAAGCCGTGCGCGGCCGGATCGCCCTGATCCCCTGGGTCATGTTCCTCGTCACTGCCCTGCTCACCGCGGTCGGCGCGGTCACCCCGGCGGCGGTCGGCATCGTCGCCCCCATCGGCCTCGGCTTCGCCGCCGCCTACGGCATCAACCCCGTCCTCATGGGGCTGCTCATCTGCAACGGAGCCAGCGCCGGAGGCTTCTCGCCGATCGGCGTGTTCGGCAGCATCACCAACAACGTGGTCGAGCGGAACCAGCTGCCCGGCAACCCCGCCCTGCTGTTCACCGCCTCGTTCCTGTTCAACGTGGCGCTCTGCGTCATCGTCTTCTTCGCCTTCGGCGGCCGGCAGTTGCTCGGGCAACGCGCGGAGACCACGAGCGGCGGTGGCGGCGGGAGCGGCGGCAGTCAGCGGCGCGACGCCCCGCCGCCGACCGGCGGAGAGCTGGTCGAGGCGGGCGGCGCACCCCGGCGCACCCGCGCCGTCGCCACCGTCACCTCCACGGCTGCTCCGGAGGAACCCCTCACACTCGACGGCCCGCGCGCGCTCACTCTCCTGGGGCTGCTCGGCCTCGTCGCCGGAGCGCTCTTCTTCGACCTCGACGTCGGCCTGATGGCCCTCACCATCACGGTCGTCCTCTCCCTCGTCTCCCCGAAGTCGGTCACCGGCGCCGTGGACCGGTGCGCGTGGTCGACCGTGCTCCTGGTCTGCGGCATCGTCACCTACGTGAGCCAGATGGAGCGCATGGGCACCATCGACTACCTCGGCAAGCAGGTCGCCTCCATCCAGGCACCCCTCGTCGGAGCCCTGCTGATCTGCCTCATCGGCGCCCTGGTCTCCGCCTTCGCCTCGACCACCGGCATGCTCGGTGCGCTGATCCCGCTGGCCGTGCCCTTCCTGCTGGCCGGCGAGGTCGGAGCCGTCGGGCTCATCACGGCCCTGGCCATCTCCGCGTCCGTGGTGGACGCCTCGCCGTTCTCCACCAGCGGAGCACTGGTGACCGCCAACACCCCGGCAGACCAGAGGGACTTCGTGTTCCGGCGCCTCATGGCCTGGGGCCTGGGCATCAGCCTGGTCGGCCCACTCGTCACCTGGGGCCTGTTCGTCGTGCCGACCTCGCTGTGAGGCCGTAACGCCGCAGCCGTACGCCCCGTGCCGCCCGTCAGGGAGTGGGGATACCGCCGGGCCGGGCCGGCCGCCCGAAACGGACCGGAACGCCCGGCGAATACAGCACGCTCACCGGGTCCCCGGACGGCCGCGGCAGCCCCGCGGCCGTCACCAGGTCCTCGTCGCACTCGATCAGGTCGGCCCGGTGCAGCGGCCAGCGCGGATGCGCGTTCGGCAGGAACATCTGCCGTCCGAAGAACGTGTTGTGCATGCCCCACCGGGCCGTCAGGAAGTGCTCGAAATCGGTGGGCTCCTTGACCCGCTCGCCCACCCGGACAGCGATGCGGCTGTGCGCACCGCGCGGCCCCGGCCAGCGCCTGGCACTGGTGTACGTGACGGT
Source organism: Streptomyces sp. NPDC059900 (assembly GCF_050270335.1). Taxonomy (NCBI): domain Bacteria; kingdom Bacillati; phylum Actinomycetota; class Actinomycetes; order Kitasatosporales; family Streptomycetaceae; genus Streptomyces; species Streptomyces sp. NPDC059900. The sequence goes on along the minus strand of NZ_JBNNJZ010000284.1, from coordinate 6,905 downwards.
GTCGCCGCTGTGCCGGATGCTCATCCGCGACCACTGGTACGGCAGCCGGAAGGCACCGCGCGCGACGGCCACCGGGATCAGGCGCGAGGCGTCCAGGGAGCGGAAGACGACGCCGCGGCGGCCGTGGGCGTCCACCGAGTAGAGGCGGACATTGGTCTCGGGAAACGTACCGAGATAGGGGATGCCGGGCAGCCGGAACCAGCCGACCCGGTGCATGCGGAACGCGACCAGGCCCACATAGGTCGCCCCGTCGTGCAGATCGGGAACCGTCCCGGCCGGCAGCAGCGGCGCCACGTCCGCGGGATCCACGGCCCAGTGCACGAAGGCCAGGTCCAGCCACGACTGCGTGAGCAGCGGGTTCTCGGTGGAGGCGGCGGCGGGCGGATCGGCGGTAATCGGTTCCGGTACGGCGGGGGTGAGGACCACGCATCCAGGATCGCAGGGGCCCTCGCCGCGCCCGGCACGGGGCCCGGCTTCGCGGCGGCGGGCGGCCCGGGCGCCGCCGACCCGGTGCGGGGCCACGACTGAGCCCCCGGCTGATCGGGTCAGGGCCGGGGGCTCGGGTCCGTGCGAGGTTCAGGAACGCGAGCGGCGCTCCTGCTCGGCGGCGTTCTTCTCCTTGATCCGTACGGTTTCCTTGCGGACCTCGGCCTGGGTGGCGCGCTCCTTCTGCAGCCACTCCGGGTTGTCCGTCTTCAGCGCGTCGATCTGCTCCGTGGTGAGGGCCTCGGTGACCCCGCCGCGCGCGAGACCGGCGATGGACACACCGAGCTTGGACGCGACGACCGGACGGGGGTGCGGGCCGTTGCGCCGCAGCTCCTGCAGCCACTCCGGCGGCTCGGTCTGCAGGGCGTTCAGCTCGGTGCGCGAGACGACACCCTCCTGGAATTCGGCGGGGGTGGCCTCGAGGTACACACCCAGCTTCTTCGCCGCGGTCGCGGGCTTCATGGTCTGGGCGGTCTGGTGCGACGTCATGGTCACCAGGGTATCGAGCGTGTGAGCTACCGCCGACCACGACCGGTAACCTGGCGGAGTGACAGACTCGCAAGTAACCCCTTCGTTCAGGCTCGCGTATGTCCCGGGGGTGACACCCACCAAGTGGGTGCGGATCTGGAACGAGCGGCTTCCCGACGTGCCGCTGACCCTCGTGGCGGTCTCTCCCGGCGAGGCGTGCGGGCTCCTGCGGGAACGCGGCGCCGACGCCGGTTTCGTACGGCTGCCGGTCGACGGTACGGACCTCAGCGCGATCCCCCTCTACACCGAGGCGACGGTCGTCGTGATCCCCAAGGACCACGTCGTCGCGGCGGTCGACGAGGTGTCCCCGGAGGACCTGGCCGACGAGATCGTGCTGCACCCCCTCGACGACACCCTGGACTGGGCCGGCGGCCTGCCGGGGCGCCCCGCGAACGAGCGCCCCGCCACGACGGCGGACGCCGTCGAACTGGTGGCCGCAGGCGTAGGCGTCCTGATCGTCCCCCAATCGCTGGCCCGCCTCCACCACCGCAAGGACCTCACCTACCGCCCGCTCACCGAGGCCCCCGAATCCCGGATCGCGCTGTCGTGGCCGGAAGACGCGACCACGGACCAGGTCGAGGACTTCATCGGCATCGTCCGAGGCCGCACGGTCAACAGCTCCCGGGGCCGCACGCAGCCCGGGGACCAGCAAAAGCGCAAGACCCCCGACAAGGCAGCCGCCCGCCGCAAGCCCACCCAGGCCAAGCAGACGGGCAAGCCCGCCAAGAACCCCCGGAACTCTTCAGGCGGCGCCGCCAAGAGCGGATCCTCAAAGAACCCCAAGCGCGGCAAACCCCGCCGCCGTCCCTAGCGTGCTGGCGCGCTCGGTACTCATGAGCCGGTGTCTGCGCACAACGTGAAACGTCGCCGCAGCAGCGTCGTTGACAGGGCGTGGAGGTGAGGGCCAGGTGCCGGTGACGACGTCAGAGTCCGAGTTGCAGGTGGAGTCGGAAAGGCTCAGGAAGTACTTGCTGGCCCTGGAATCCCTGCCGTCGCATGAGGCGGAGCAGCTTCCTGGCGAAAGCGCCGCCCTTGCGGCGTACCGCGCGAACCGCACTCCGGCCGAAGCCGGCAAGGGGCACCCGCCTCGTATCGGAGCGAGGCAGGACAAGACGGGATACCGCCGCCCGATGCGGCACGGGATCGCTGCGGTCGTGGCGGTCTGGACCCTCGGCGGGGTTGCGATGCTGGGGGGCACAGATGTTCCGCCCACGCCATTCGAGGACGGGACCCGGCCGGCCGCCGGCCACCCCAGCCCTGGCAGGCCGGAGCCCAGCCCTTCGTACGCTGACCGTCCGGGCCCCGGCCCGATCAGGACAGCCCAAGGTGTCGTCGAGGACGCGACCTTGATCCTCGGGGCAGTAGCCGGACTCGGGGTGGGCGCGGGCACGTTCCTGTCCGGGATGGCCGCGTACAACACGTGGCGCGACACCCGCCGTGTGCAGTCCGGCAACCGCGGCAGCCTCGATTCCGCGGGCCCGCCGGTGCCTGATCCCGTCGACGGCGACGACCCACCGAACTCCTCGGCTTCCGCAGAGGGCGATGGCCCCCCGGCGCCGAGGCGCGACGGTTACCTCTGAGCCGGTCACCCCGAGCCGTACTGCTGTGTCCACCAGGCCGCCACCCCGCCCAGGACCAACAGCAGGCAGATGGCCAGGTTGGTTCGGCGGTAGGCGACCAGGAGTGCGGTGAACTCGCGGATCGTCGCGGTGGGCCAGAAATACGCGGCGGTGGGGGAGCCGACCACGTGGCCGTTGATGCCGGTCCGACGGGCGGTGACCGCGGCGCGGAAGGCGTGGTAGTTGTTCGTGACGATGACGCACCGGTAGTCCGGTCGCGCCTTCTCCATGATCGCTTTGCTGTACGCCAGATTCTCGTCGGTCGTCGTCGAGCGGTCCTCCCGCTCGATCAGGTCGGCGGGAAACCCGCGGTCGACCAGGTAGTCCGCCATGGCGTGGGACTCCGGCAGGTCCTCGTCAGGACCCTGGCCCCCCGAAGTGATCAGCACCGGGGCCTCGCCCCGCTCGGCGAGCCGCGCATGCACCGACAGCGCCCGCTTGAGACGGCTGGCCAGCAGCGGCGGCACGGTGGAGCCTCCGATCAGACCCGAGCCGAGTACCACCACGTAATCGGCCTTGCGGTGCACCCGCAGCCGCCCGTAGAGAAACGCGTAGCAGACGAAGCACAGGAACAGGAACGAGAGATAGACGGCAAGACCGCCGGCCGCCGTCCCCACCCCGACCCATACCGGCGTGCGCAGGACCACGGCCGCGACCACCAGCCCCACGACGGCCAGGATGCACAACGCGGCAAGCAGCGAGAGCAGATTGGAAGGGCTCCTGCCCTCCTTGCGCACCATCTGCAGGCCGTTGAGGAACAGTAGGCACGTCAGTACGAGGATGCTCAGCGACCCCAGGACGAGCAGCGTCCAGGCGACCGCCTCACCCGATGCCGAGCCGGACCTGACCAGCTGGAACAGCCACCCCGCAAGACCGAAGAGCGCGGCTAGCCCCAGGATCACGGCATTGCTGAACTTCCTGCGCTCACGCACCACGCGCACACAGAAGACGAGAAAGAGGAGCGCCGCGGGGGCGTAGACCAACATCCGCACAGCGTAGGCGTCGTGCGCCGGCGCGCCACCCCCGGCCCGGCCCGGAAGCGAAGGCGTCCGCTGCGGTGATCTCCGGGGGCAGGCCGTGCCCTTTCCGGGCGTCGGGAGTTGACCCCGGTATGAAGAAGCGAAGCGTACTGGCCGTTGCCACTTTCGCCGCGGGAGCCGTCATCGCCGCGATCAGCCCGCCGCCGGGAGCGGACAACGCGGACACCAGGGAGCCTGCCCACGCCGCGGGGGTCCTGGACGACCTCGGCGAGGCCCAGCAGTGGGTCGACACGGACTCGCCCGCGCCCGGTGCGCACAGTGGTGTGGTCGCCCCCGACATCTCCAGCACCCAGGGGCTCTGAAGCACCCAGTAGCCGTGCGGCAACGTACGCGGGGCCGGGGCGGACGTCCCGGCCCCGCGCCGCGCGCACTCCCGCCCGCACCAGGAGGACCCGCATGTCCCGTACCCGACAGGCCCGCAGGAGCGCGGCGCGACTCGCGGCCGTCATGGCGCTGAGCCTGCTGACTCTCCCGATGCTCGGCGGCACCGCCGCGGCCGGCGGCACCTGCTTCGCCACCCACGCCGATGCCCCGATCTACGCGGGCGACAACCCGTGGACCGAGATCGTCGGCCACCTCGACCCGGGCACTCCGGTGAACGGCACCCGCCAGGGCGCGGACGCGCTCTGGCAGGTCTCGCGCACCGACAACGGCCAGAAGCTCGGCTACATGCGGCCCGCAGACCTCCGGTGCGACGGCGGCTGACGGCGGCTCACGACACTGGTTCGCTGCGGGCCCGGCCCATCCCGGGCTCGCGGCGAAGCCCGGGCCCGCACCGAATCGCCCCCGTGCCCGCCGCCCAAACGCCGTGGCCCGCACCCGCACCGCACCGGTATCGTCCACCTCCTGACCAGCCGCTTCAGCGGCCCCGAGACAGAGGTGGATTTCTCATGACCGGCCGTTCCGCGACGACGACTCTCTGGCGCCCGACGGGCCCCAAGGAGCTGGACCTGGTCCGGGAGTCGGACTGGCGCGCCTGGCCGCCCCGGCTGCCCGAGCAGCCGATCTTCTACCCCGTCCTCAACGAGGACTACGCGATCAGGATCGCCAGGGACTGGAACGTGAAGCACGACGGCTGCGGCCACGTCACACGCTTCGAGGTCGACTCCGCGTTCCTGTGCCGCTACCCCGTCCAGCAGGCGGGGGGCCGGACGATCCTCGAACTGTGGGTGCCGGCCGAGGAGCTCGACGACTTCAACGCTCACATCGTCGGCAAGATCGAGTTGGTCCATACGTTCCGCTGAGCAGTTGAGCGAACGGTTGAGCGAGCAGTGCGGTGCAGGCCCATCGGGGGTGGTGCAACTCCCCGATGGGCCTGCCGTCTGTGTGGAGAGCGCTCTCCTGGCACGGCATCCTGCATGCGGCCGGCCGATACGTCAACGCCGGTGATCCGGCGCCGTAGTTCGCGTGAAGGGCCGCGCCGAGCCGTCGCCGAGATCGCCGCAGTCGCTGCCCTGGTTCGCCAACACCCTCTGACCTCAGGGAAGTTGCCTTCCGCGGATCGCATGCGCCGGGCGCGAGGTCAGTCGCGTACACCATCCGCGCGCCGTCGAGCAGCCCTCGTCGGCAGCTAGTCGTTCATCTTCTCTTGACACGCTCGTGTCACGATGGGAACACTCCGGGAGAGCGCTCTCCCAAGCTCCCTTTCCGTCCGGGCGCTCCGCAACTCGTCGCTGAGGGTGCCCGGTTGGTGCCCGCAGCCCTCCACACCCGGTCTCCGGGAGCGCACGGCCACGGCTCCCGGCAGGCCGGTCCCCCCATCCCTTTCCACGTGGCAGGAGGTCTCCATGGCACGGAGATCGAGAACGATCTCGGGAGCGCTGATAGCGGGCGCCCTGATACTGAGCTCACTGGGCATCGGCGGCATCGCGATGAGCGCCGACAATGCATCGCAGCCCCGGACGCAGGAGGCGCAGGCGGCGCACGCGGGGCACGCCATGGCCGCGTCCACCCGCATGTCGGCGGAGGACACCGACGAGGACGGGTACATCCCCGCCAAGTCGCCCGTCACAGCGGCGAAGCCGTCCGCCGATGCGCCGCCGCACCGCTACTTCCACGAGTTCCAGGCGCACTGTTCGGTGACGCACACCGCCCCCGACGACCCCATCGTCTATCCCGGCCAGCCCGGCAAGTCGCACGACCACACGTTCATGGGCAACACCACGACGAACGCCAACAGCACCACGTCCTCGCTGGACGCCGGGTCCACCAAGTGCCTGGCGCCCGGCGACAGGTCGGCGTACTGGATGCCCACGCTGTACAACGGCGACAAGGAGGTCCGGCCCGTAGGGGATCAGACGATCTACTACAAGGCAGGGGTCACGGACTACACGAGCGTGCGGCCGTTCCCCAAGGGGCTCCGGTTCGTCGTCGGCAGCCCGATGCAGAGCGCCCAGGAGTTCCGCAACCACCGCGGGTTCGTCGAAGGGTGGGAGTGCGGGGAGAGCTACTTCAACGTCGACTTCCCCAAGAACTGCCCCACGAGCCGGGACACGCAGCTGAACATCCGTTTCCAGGCGCCCAGTTGCTGGGACGGCAAGACGCTGGACTCGCCCGACCACCAGAGCCACATGTCCTACCCGGTGGTCAAGAACGGCACCAACGACAACGTGTGCCCGACCAGTCATCCCGTCGCCCTGCCGATGGTCGAGTTCAAGATGGCGTTCCCCGTCAACGGGGACATGTCCAAGGTCCGCCTGGCGAGCGGCACCGGGCACTCCTTCCACTACGACTTCTTCAATGCGTGGGACGACGCGACGCTGAAGGCGCTGGTGGATCACTGCATCGTCGGCGGCCTGCAGTGCGACCCGCGCGGCTATGACCAGACGCACCCCGAGGCGGGCGCGGCACTCGACGAGAACTACGAACTGCCGTGACCTCGGCCTGCGAAGGGCGGGGCTCCCTTCCGCCCTTCGCAGGTGCCCCCGTTCCGCACCCTCCCCATCCCCCCGCACAGGAGACCCCCATGCCCAGACCAGGTACCTCCCTCTCCCTGCGCCTCGTGGCCCCCGCGGCCGCCGGCCTGCTCGTGGCCGGCGCGCTCGTGCTGCCCGCACAGCAGGCCCACGCGGCCGGCAGCGTCGTGAAGGTGACCGGCTCGCAAGGCAACTGGCAGCTGACCGTCGACGGCTCCCCGTATCAGGTCAAGGGCCTGACCTGGGGCCCGTCCGTCGCCGACGCCGACAAGTATTTGTATTATTTTAGGTCCTTGGGCGTCTAGACTTTTGGTAAT
>NZ_JBNNJZ010000283.1:0-10531 GCF_050270335.1 Streptomyces sp. NPDC059900 | reverse complement strand
CAACCGCACACCCCGGCATCAGCCGCCCCTCGTCCCCCTGAACGTCATCCGGTACGCCCCCGGCGACACCCCGAGCCCCGCCTGGAAGTGCTGCCTCAGCGACGCGCCCGTGCCGAAGCCCGCCTCCGCGGCGATGCGGTCGACCGTGCGGTCCGTCTCCTCCAGGAGTTCGCGGGCCCGGTCCACGCGGCGCTGGGTCAGCCACTGCATCGGCGTCAGGCCCGTCTCCTCGCGGAAGCGGCGGCTGAAGGTGCGGATGCTCATGGACTCCTGCCCGGCGAGCTCGGCCAGCGTCAGGGGCTCCCCCAGCCGCTCCTGCGCCCACTGTCTGGCCCGGCCCGTCGACGTCAGCCGCGGCTCCGCCAGCGGGCGGCGGATGTACTGGGCCTGGCCGCCCTCGCGGTGCGGGGGTACGACGGTACGGCGGGCCACCTCCGCCGCGACCGCCGCGCCGTGGTCACCGCGGATCATGTGCAGGCAGAGGTCGATGCCGGCCGCCTCGCCCGCGGAGGTGAGGACGGGGCCCTCGTCCACGTACAGGACGTCCGGGTCGACCGTCACGGCCGGGAACGTACGGGCGAAGAGGTCCGCCGAAAGCCAGTGTGTCGTCGCCCTGCGGCCGTCGAGCAGCCCGGCCGCCGCGAGGACGAAGGCTCCGGTGCAGATGGAGGCGATACGGGCGCCGGATGCGGAGTCGAGCGCCGCAGCGAGGGCGGGCGGCAGCTCGCCCGGCGCCAGCGACTCGTCCTCCTCGTGCGAGGCGGGGACGATCACCGTGTCCGCGGCGGCCACCGCCTCGGGGCCGCGCTCGGCGTAGACGGGGAAGTCGGCGTCCGTACGGATCATGCCGGGGGTCAGGGCGCAGGTCGTCAGTTCGTAGAGGCGTGCGCCCCGCGACGAGCGCGCGTTGCCGAACAGCTGGTGGACCAGGCCCAGCTCCATGGGCAGCACGCCGTCCCGTACGAGGACCGCGACTCTGTGCGGGCCCTCCGCCCTCTCCTCCGCTCCCTCACCGCTCACCCCCGGATCTTCCCACCCGCCTCACCCGAAAGCCCTCCCCCCGAGCCCCTGACCCCTCACCCCGAAGCCTTCGCCTCCGAAAGCGGCCTCGCGATGTCCTCAAGCGACTGCTGCTCGGCCTTCACCGCGAACGCCGCCGCGACCAGGCCCGCCGCGCACATCAGGCCCGCGCCGATCTGGAAGGCGAGCACCGTGTCGCCGACCACGCCCGACTCCGTGAGCTCGGCGAAGATCAGCGGGCCGCTGATGCCGCCGGCCGCCGTGCCGATGGCGTAGAAGAAGGCGATCGCCATGGCCCTGGTCTCCATGGGGAAGATCTCGGAGACCGTGAGGTAGGCGCTGCTCGCGCCCGCCGACGCGAAGAACAGGACCACGCACCAGCAGGCCGTCAGCGTCGTCGCGCTCAGCGAGCCCCGGTCGAACAGCCAGGCCGTGGCGAAGAGCAGGACACCCGAGACGATGTACGTCGACGAGATCATGATCCGGCGGCCGACCGTGTCGAAGAGCTTGCCCAGGAAGAGCGGGCCCAGGAAGTTGCCCGCCGCGATGACGGCGAAGTAGTAGCCGGTGCTGCCCGAGGGGACGTCGAAGAACTTGGTGAGGATCGCCCCGAAGCCGAAGGTGATCGCGTTGTAGAGGAACGCCTGGCCGATGAAGAGGGACAGGCCGAGGACGGCGCGCTTGGGATAGTCGCGGAAGACCGTCTTCGCGATGAGGCCGAAGCCGATGCTCTTGCGCTGGTGGATGGTGATCTCGGACTGCGGCGGCGGCAGGCGCTCGCCCTTCTCCTCCTCGATCTCCCGCTCCACCGACGTGACGAGCGCGTCCGCCTCCTCGCCCCGGCCGTGGATGAACTGCCAGCGCGGGCTCTCCGGGACGTGGCGGCGTACGAGCAGGATCACCAGGCCGAGTACGACGCCGAGGGCGAAGGTGAGCCGCCAGCCGAGGTCCTTGGGGAAGATGCTCGTGTTGAGCATGACGACGGAGAGCAGCGAGCCGCCGATCGCGCCGAGCCAGTAGCTGCCGTTGATGATCAGGTCGACCCGGCCGCGGTACTTGGACGGGATCAACTCGTCGATGGCCGAGTTGATGGCCGCGTACTCGCCGCCGATGCCGAAGCCCGTGAGGAACCGGAAGAGGAAGAACCACCAGGCGTCGAACGACAGTGCGGTGAGCGCGGTCGCGCCGAGGTACACCGCGAGGGTGACCATGAAGAGCTTTTTTCGGCCGAATTTATCCGTGAGGCGGCCGAAGAACAGGGCCCCGGCGCACGCCCCCGCCACGTACAGGGCCGCCGCGGTGCCGGTGACCTGGGCGGAGCTGATCGCGAGGCCGCTGCCTTCCTCGGAGAGGCGGCTCGCGATGTTGCCGACGGTGGTGACTTCGAGGCCGTCCAGGATCCAGACCGTGCCGAGGCCGACGACGATCATCCAGTGCCAGCGGGACCAGGGCAGCCGGTCGAGCCGGGCGGGGACGGCGGTGGTGACGGTGCCGGTCTCGTTGCCTGTGCGCTCTCGGTCGGACGACGACGCGGTCATGGCGGGCGGCTCCTTCCGCTGTCCCACGTCGCCTGCCGCATCTGCCGTGCCCGGGCGACGGCCCTCCCGGCGTCGGGAGAGCTACTCCAGAGTGCCCAGCAGAACCCCCCTCACGCGCGCTGGAGCCACCCGGAGAGGCCCCCTAGGCCCCCAGCAGCCGCGACACCGAATAGATCAGCAGCCCCGCAAGCGCCCCCACCACCGTGCCGTTGATCCGGATGAACTGGAGGTCGCGCCCGATGTGCGCCTCGATCTTCTTCGAGGTGTGCTCCGCGTCCCAGCCCGCGACGGTGTCGGTGATCAGGGAGGTGATCTCGTCCCGGTACGTCGTCACCACGTACACCGCGGCGCCCTCGACCCAGCCGTCGACCTTCTCCTGGAGCCGCCCGTCCGTGGCCATCCGCGCGCCCAGCGAGAGCAGCGCGGCCCGCACCCGCAGGCGAAGCTCGCTCTGCTCGTCCTCGGCGGCGGCCACGATCATCTGGCGTACGGCCGACCAGGCGGAGGCGATCAGGTCCTGCACCTCGCCCCGGCCCAGGACCTCCCGCTTGAGGCGCTCCACGCGCTCCCGGGTGTCCGAGTCGGATTGCAGGTCGGCGGCGAAGTCGGCCAGGAAACGGTCGACGGCGCCGCGCGCGGGGTGCTCGGGCATGTCCCGCATCTCGGCGAGGAAGCGGAGCAGCTCCTTGTAGACCCGCTCGCCGACCTTCTTGTCGACGAACCGCGGAGTCCAGCCGGGCGCGCCGCCCTGCACCGCCTGCATGACCGACTCGTCGTGCAGCACCAGCCAGTCGTGGGCCCGGGCGCAGACCAGGTCGACGACCCGCTTGTGGCCGCCGTCCGCGACGACCTTCTCCAGCATCTTGCCGATGCCGGGCGCGATCTCCTGGGCGTCGGCGCGGCGCGTGATGGCCTCGCCGACGACGGCCTGGACGTCGGAGTCGCGCAGCACCGTCAGGGCGCCGCGCAGCGCCGTGGCGAGCTCGGCCGTCACCCGGTCGGCGTGATCGGGGTCCGCCAGCCAGGTGCCGAGCCGGTTTCCGATGCCCACGGCGCGCAGCCGTCCGCGTACGACCTCGGATGAGAGAAAGTTCTCACCCACGAACTCGCCCAGGGATACGCCCAGTTGATCCTTTTTGTTCGGGATGATCGCCGTGTGCGGGATGGGCAGACCGAGTGGATGACGGAAGAGCGCCGTCACCGCGAACCAGTCGGCGAGCGCGCCGACCATGCCGGCCTCGGCCGCCGCCGCGACATAGCCCGCCCAGGCGCCCGCGCCGGAGTTCTGTGCCCATTTGGCGAGTACGTAGACGAGCGCGACGAAGACGAGCAGGCCCGTCGCGGTGATCTTCATCCGGCGGACGCCGCGGCGTTTTTCCTCGTCAGCGGGGCTGTACGTGAAACCACCGGGGCCAGAGCCGGCACGCGCCCCGGAGCCGCCGGGGCCGGGGCCGGAGCCCGCCCCGGAGCCGCCGGAGTCGGAGCCGGAGGAGACGCCGGTTACCGGGTGGGGCTCACGGGAATACTGTCCGACAGGACCAGCTTCGGCCGCATCATCCGGAAATGATCGATTCGTACGTTCCACTCACTCCACCTGGCCCGTTTGCGTGGTTCGCGGCGTCCTCATCCGTATTGTCCCCGTCTCTCTGCGCCCCTTCCTGACCGACTCCTGGAACGGACCACAAGTTCCCGGCGTCTGAATGGTCGGAGGGGGGCAGTGTCGGCCGCCTCACGGCCCATGACGCATCATGGGGTGATCACATCGGAGCCTCGGTCAGGCTCCCCCTGCTCGAGGAGACACAGCCCGCATGACCAAGCGTCACGGTTATGCCCTGCTTGCCGCGGTCCTCGCGGTAATAGTGGTGATTTCCGCCGCCATATACCTCGGTGTATCCACCGACGACGGATCTCAGGACACCATCAGCGCGGGGCCCCGAGGCCCGCGCAACTCCGCCGCGCCCGCTTCCGCGGGCACCTGGGTCGGCTCTTGGGCCGCATCCCCCGCGGCGGCCGAACCAAACACGCAGCGCAACGGCTTCGCGGGCAAGTCCATCCGCAACGTCGTGCACACCAGTGTCGGCGGCAACAGCGCCCGCATCACCCTGTCGAACCTGTACGGGCGGCAGCCGCTGAGCATCACCCACGCCTCCATAGCCGTCGCCGTCGGTTCGAACAACCCGGCCGCCGCGCCCGGCACCCTGCGCCGCCTGAACTTCAACGGCAACACGTCCGTGGTGATCCCCGCGGGCCAGCAGGTGATGAGCGACGCGGTGCGGATGCGCGTGCCGCACGCCAGTGACCTCCTGGTCACGACGTACTCGCCGACGCCCTCGGGCCCGGTGACCTTCCACCCGCACGCCCGCCAGGTCAGCTACGTCGCCGACGGCGACCGTACGGAAGACCCGGACAGCGCCGCGTACAACCAGCAGAGCACCTCCTGGCGTTACCTCTCGGCCGTGGACGTCCTGAGCAACGAGGCGGACGGCACCGTCGTCGTCTTCGGCGACTCGCTCACCGACGGCATCTCCTCGACCATGGGCGCCAACGCCCGCTGGACCGACGGCCTCGCCACCCGCCTGCGCGACGAGTCGGGCGGCCCGCGCTACGGCGTGGTGAACGCGGGCATCAGCGGCAACCGCGTCCTCTCGGACGGCAACGGCACGCCCGCGGACAACCCGAGCGGCCTCTCGCGCTTCGACCGCGACGTGCTCGACCGGTCGGGCGTCAAGGCCGTAGTCGTGGCGCTCGGCGTCAACGACATCCTGCGCAACCCGCACCAGAACAACCCCGACCGCATCGTGGAGGGCCTGCGGGAGCTGACCCGGCAGGCGCACACCCGCGGCCTGCGCGTCGTCGGCGCGACCCTGATGCCGTTCGGCGGCCACCGGGGCTACGAGCCGGCCCTTGAGAACGTGCGCCAGGCGGTGAACGAACAAATCCGCGACGGCAAGGTGTTCGACTCGTTCGTGGACTTCGACCGGGCGCTGCGGGACCCGTACGACCCCCGCAAGCTGCGCACCCAGTACGACTCCGGTGATCACCTGCACCCGAGCGACGAGGGCTACCGCAAGATGTCGGAGACGTTCAACCTGACGCAGCTGCGCGGGTCCGCCGCCGCCGAGCTGTAGGCCCTCCGGGGCTGCCGGCAGGGGCTCGGTCCACCGACTGAGCCCCGCCCCTCAGCCCCGCCCTCCAGCGGCCTCTCAGCCGCCCCTCAGCCCCGCTCCTCGCCGCGCTTGCGCATCTGCAGCTCGCGCCGCTCCTCGCGCCTCTCCAGACGCTCGCGGCGCCGCTCCTCCTTCAGGCGCAGCTTCTCCACCCGGCGGATCTTGCGGTCCACGCCGACGCCGCCCATCAGGGCGAAGCCCTTGACGACCACGCGGGGCGAGCCGGGAGTGCCCTCGCCGGTCGCCTTGTCGTCGAAGCCGCCCATGAAGCCGAAGCCCTTGACCACGACGGTCATCTCCGGCGGCACGATGACCTGCATGCCGCCCATCAGGGTCCAGCAGCGGATCTCCACGTCACGCTCCGTGAACCGCGCCTCGCGCAGGTCGATCTCGCCGCCGCCCCAGATGGCGATCCCGTCGAACTGCCGGCCGACCACCCAGCCGCCCTTGCGGCCGAAACCGCCCCAGAAGGCGAAGCCGAGCTTCGACGTCGGTTCGCCGCCCACCATCCGCTCCGACCAGTCGATGGCGGCGGGATCGTCGCTCACCGGGCCCTTCACCATGGAGACCTTGCCGCCCACCGCGGGCAGATCCCGCGTGATCGGCTCAAGCTCGCCGTACGTACGGGCCTTGTACGTCGCCTCCAGGCGCTCCTCGAACTCCTCCATGTCGAGACGGCCCTCGGCCACCGCGTCACGGAGTCGTTCGGCGACACGCTCGCGGTCGGCGTCGGCGGCCCGGAGATCGGGGAGATGCGGCTGCTCGTCGGTCATACGAGCAGCCTACGAGGTCGCCTTGTCCGCGTACATCTTGGCGATGACCGCCTCGATGTCGGGTTCCCTGACCGAGAGGTCGACCATCGGATACCGCTCGGCGACCAGGGCGACAAGCGGAGCTGCCGACTCCGCCGCGGGGAAGGCCAGCCACTGCCGCGGGCCCTCCACCTTCACCACCCGCGCCGACTCCACCTCGATGGGCGGAAGTTCACGCTCCAGGTCCACCACCAGGGTCCGCTCGCTCTCCCCCGCCTCGTGCAGACCGGCGAGCGCGCCGTCGTACATCAGGCGGCCGTGGTCGATGACCATCACCCGCTTGCAGAGCTGCTCGATGTCGGTCAGGTCGTGCGTGGTGAGCAGGACCGTCGTGCCCGACTCCGCGTTCAAGTCCCGCAGGAATCCGCGCACTTTGGCCTTGCTGATCACGTCGAGGCCGATCGTCGGCTCGTCCAGGTAGAGCACCTCCGGGTCGTGAAGGAGCGCCGCCGCGATGTCGCCGCGCATCCGCTGGCCGAGCGAGAGCTGGCGCACCGGGACGTCCAACAGTTCGGCGAGCTCCAGGAGTTCGACGCACCGGTCGAGGTTCTCCTTGAAGCGGGCGTCCGGGATGCGGTACATCCGGTGCATCAGGCGGTACGAGTCGATCAGCGGCAGGTCCCACCACAGGGTGGTGCGCTGGCCGAAGACCACGCCGATCCGCCGCGCCAGGCGGGTGCGCTCGCGGGACGGGTCGATGCCCGCGACCCGCAGCCGGCCGCCGCTCGGGGTCAGGATGCCGGTCAGCATCTTGATCGTCGTCGACTTGCCCGCGCCGTTCGGGCCGATGTAGCCGACCATCTCGCCGCGCGGCACGGTGAAGGAGATGCCGTCGACGGCACGCACCTCGTGCTTCTCGCGCCGCAGGAAGCCGGTCTTCTTGCGTACGTCGAAGACCTTCTCGACGCCGTCGAGCTCAATGAGATCTGTGGACACGGAAGTTCAGCTCCCTGTACTGCGGTACGAACGAAGGCCGGTGCGCCAGACGAGGCCCGCGAGCGCGAGCAGGACGGCGGCCACCAGCGGCGGGGCGAACGCCGTCCACTCCGGCAGGTCCAGCGGATAGGGCCGCCCGAGGACGTACAGCGCCGGAATCCAGTTCACGAAGGCCAGCGGCAGGATGAAGGTGACGCCGCGCACCAGGTCCCTGGCGAAGACGGTCGGCGGGAACTGGAGCAGCGTCGTGCCGCCGTACGTGAAGGCGTTCTGCACCTCGGCCGCGTCCTGCGCCGCGAACTGGAAGGCCGCTCCCCCGACGAACACCGCCGCGAAGATGCCCGCCCCGCACAGCAGCATCAGCGGGACCATCAGGACCTTCAGCGGGGTCCACCCGATGTCCAGGACCACCAGCGAGTACGCGAGGACCAGCGCGCCCTGCGTCACGCGCCCGAGCCGGTGCAGGCCGAAGCGGTCGGCGGCGACCTGCGCGATCACCGGGGCGGGCCGCACCAGGAGCGTGTCCAGCGTGCCGTCCCGCACCCGCTTGCCCAGGCGGTCCATGGACCCGAGGGCCAGGTCAGCGATCCCGAACGACGTGCACGAGGCGCCGTACAGGAAGGCGATCTCGGAAAGGGAGTAGCCGCCGAGCCGGTCCACCTGCGAGAACATCAGCAGGATCGCCGCGAAGTCGAACGCGGTCACCGCGAAATTGCCGAACGCGGTCATCGCGAACGAGAGGCGGTAGGCCATCAGGGAGCGGATCCACATGCCGGAGATCAGCCGGTAGGCCCGCAGCCCGTCCCGCACCTGCGAGAGGCCGTGGCGCGCCCGTGCAAGGCCGGGCCGCGCCTGTGCGAGGTCAGCCACCCTGGACCACCACCCGTCGCGTGGCCACGGCCTGGAGCAGCCGCCCGGCCGTGAGCAGCGCCGCGGCCCAGCCGATCTGGAAGGCGTACGTCTGAAGGAGGTCCACGCCCGTGTGCTTGCCGAGGAACACGTCGGCGGGCACCTGGAGCAGCGCCGACCAGGGCAGCGCGCGGGCGACCTCGCCGAGCGCCCCCGGGAAGACGTTCAGCGGCAGCAGCATCCCGGAGAAGAAGGTGCCCGCGAGCATCGCCACCTGGGCGGTGCCCGCGCCGTCCATCAGCCAGAACGCGGAGAGCGCCACCAGGAAGCGGATCGCGAAGCTCACGAGCGCTCCGAGGAACACGGCGACCAGGAACGCGACCCAGCGCCCGGGCTGCGCGGGCAGGGCCAGGTCGAAGACGAGGGCGCCGACGACCATCGGCACGACACCGCGCCCCAGCAGCTGGAACAGGGCCCGGCCCAGGTCGGTCGCCAGCCACCAGAGTTGCAGGTCGGCGGGCCGGTACAGGTCGACGGCGATGTCCCCGGTGCGGATCCGTTCGATCAGCTCGCCCTCGAAGCCGCCGCCCATCAGGGCCATCACCGTGAGCAGCGCCTGCCCCAGCCACACGAACGTCAGCGCCTGCGCCTGGTCGTATCCGCCGAGCCCGGGCCGCTCGTCCCACAGGGCGATGTAGGTGTAGGCGAGGATGAGTCCGAAGACGGTGTTGGTGAAGACCCCCGCCAGGGTCGCCGTCCGGTAGGTCGCGTACCGCCTGAAGTCGCTTCGGGCGACGGCCGCGTATAAGCGGAACCGTCCTGTACGCACGCGCATCCCCTTTAACGAGAGCTTGAGCAGAAGCTTTGACGAAACCTTCGACGAGCTACGCCGAACGCCGGGCCCGATCCGGACCAAAGAGACGGAGCCTAGTGCGGCCGTCACCGCTCGTGCCAGGCATTTTCGGCGCTCGGCGCGTGCCTGGCGGGGAACGCGTGAAGCGACAGTGTGCAATGGGTCGTACGAGGCGTACGTGACGTACGACGCGAACCGGGAGTTCCACGAGACATGAGCAGCAGCGACGAGCCGCAGCAGCAGGGTGGCAAAGAGCCCGAGGGCTGGGCACCCCGCGACCCCGTGGACCCCCCGGCCACTCCCCCGGCCGGCACGCCGGCGAACTCCGCCGAAGCCCCCCAAGGCGCCACGGACGCCGACGGCACCGGCGCCGACGGCACCGGCAAGAAGGGCAAGAAGAAGCGCCCCAAACGCAAGGGCTGGCGGCGGATCTTCCCCACCTGGCGCATGGTGCTCGGCGGATTCATCCTGCTGATCCTGCTCTGCGTCGGCGGCTTCGCCGCGGGCTACATGATCGTCGAGATCCCGCAGGCCAACACGGCGGCCACCGCGCAGAGCAACGTCTATCTGTACGCCGACGGCAGCCAGCTGGCCCGCGACGGCGAGGTCAACCGCGAGAACGTACCGCTGAGCCAGATCCCCAAGGAGGTCCAGCACGCCGCCCTCGCCGCCGAGGACCGGGACTTCTACAGCGAGTCCGCGGTCGACCCCAAGGCGATGATCCGCGCCGCGTACAACACCGTCACCGGCAAGGGAAAGCAGTCCGGCTCGACGATCACCCAGCAGTTCGTGAAGAACTACTACCTCGGCCAGGAGCAGACGGTCACCCGCAAGGCCAAAGAATTCTTCATCTCCATCAAGCTGGACCGCGAGGTCAGCAAGGACGACATCCTCGCCGGGTATCTGAACACCAGCTACTTCGGGCGCAACGCGTACGGCGTGCAGGCCGCCGCCCAGGCGTACTTCGGCAAGAACGTGAAGGATCTCGACACCGCGCAGGGCGCCTATCTGGCGACGCTCCTGAACTCCCCCAACGCCTACGACGTGGCGACCCACCCGGAGAACAAGCCGCGTGCCGTGGCCCGCTGGAACTACGTCCTGGACGGCATGGTCAAGGAAGGATGGCTCAGCGCCTCCGAACGGGCGAAGACCGACTTCCCCGCGCCCAAGGAGGCCAAGGGCGCATCCGGCCTCTCCGGGCAGCGCGGCTATCTCGTGCAGGCCGTCGAGGACTATCTGACGTCCAACAAGATCGTCGACGAGGACACCCTGGCCAAGGGCGGCTACCGCATCACCACCACCCTCCAGAAGGACCGCCAGGACGCCTTCAAGGAGGCCGTCGACGCCCAGGTGATG
>NZ_JBNNJZ010000282.1:0-10572 GCF_050270335.1 Streptomyces sp. NPDC059900 | reverse complement strand
GTTATGAGCCCAGCGAGCTACCGAGCTGCTCCACCCCGCGCCGTTGTGATGCAACCGTACCACGGCGCGGGGATGGTCTTTCGCAGCTGGTCAGCCGCCCTTCTTGTCGCCGTTCTTGTCCGCGTCCCCGTTCTTGTCGCCCTTCTTGTCGGCGTCCTCAGCCGCCTTGGCCTGGGCGTCCTCGGCCCGCTGCAGGGACTTCTCGAGCTTCTCCTGCGCCTCGCCGTAGGCCTCCCAGTCGCCGTCCTTCAGGGCCTGCTGCCCGTCCTCGAACGCCGTCTGGGCGTCGTCAAGGGCTGCCTGCACCGTCGGGTCGCTCGACTTGGGCGGATCCGTCGGCTCGTCCGTGTCGTCGGCCGGTGGCTTCGTGGTCCCGTCGGCGCCGAAGACCTGGTTGAGGCCGTCGCTCAGGGAGTCCGCGAACGCGGTCTCCGTGCCGTACGACACCGCGACCTTCTTCAGCAGCGGATACGCCGATTTGCGTCCCTGTACGTACACGGGCTCGACGTAGAGGAAACCGTCGTCCAAGGGCACGGTGAGGAGGTTTCCGTAGAGGACGTCGGAGTCGGCGCCCTTCATGTCCCGGACGAAGTTACCGACCTCGGTCATGGAGTTCAGCTTGTTCTGGACCTGTTCCGGGCCGTCCACGTCGCCCGTGACTCTCAGCAGTTTCATCTTGCCGAAGTTCTCGCTCGTGGCGTCGGCGTCGACCGTCATGAACGCCCGTAGGTTCGGGCGCCCGCTCGGGGTGAACGTCGTCGTCAGGGAGAACTGCTGCTGCGTCTGACCCGGCGTCTTCATGGACAGGTAGTACGGCGGGACCGCGCTGTTGTCCTTCTTCGTCGGGTCGTTCGGCACCTGCCAGGCGTCACTCGCGTTGTAGAACTGGCCGGCGTCCGTGACGTGGTAGAGCGTCAGGAGCTCGCGCTGCACCTTGAACATGTCCTGGGGGTAGCGCAGGTGGTCCATCAGGGCCTTGGGGATCTCGCCCTTGTCCTTGACGGTGTCCGGGAACGCCTTCTTCCAGGTCTTCAGGACCGGGTCCTTGTCGTCCCAGGTGTAGAGCTTGACCTCTCCGGTGTACGCGTCGACGGTCGCCTTCACCGAGTTGCGGATGTAGTTGACCTGGTTCTGCTGGGCCACCACCGCCCGCTGGTCGTCCGACTCCGACAGCGAGTCGGCCGTCGTGTCGCCGAGCGTGGTGCGCGAGGCGTACGGATAGCCGTTGCTGGTCGTGTAGGCGTCGACGACCCACTGGATCCTGCCGTTGACCACCGTCGGGTACGTGTCGCCGTCGATGGTCAGCCAAGGCGCCACCGACTCGACGCGCTCCTTCGGAGTGCGGTTGTAGAGGATCCGCGACCCGTCACCGATCGCGCCCGAGTACAGCATCTGCGGCTCTCCGAAGGAGACCGCGTAGGCGGCGCGGTTGATCGGGTTGGAGAGGTTGACGCCGCTGTCGCCCTTGTAGCTGTACGTCTTCTGGCCGCCGCCGTCCTCTTCGTAGTCGAGCTCCTTCTGGGGCCCGCCCACGATCGAGTACTGGGTGGTCTTCTCGCCGTAGTAGATCCGCTGCTCGTACTCGCCGAGCTTGCCCTTGGTGGGCAGGCCGGACTCCGTGAAGTCCGGGGCGCCCTTGGAGCCCTTCTTGGTCTCCGTGCCCTTGGCGGTGACCATGCCGTACCCGTGGGTGTAGGCGAAGTGGTCGTTGATCCAGTTGCGCTTGTCGAGCTTGTCGAGGCTCAGCTCACGCAGACCGACGATGGTGTCCTGGCCGTTGTAGCGGTCGACGTCCAGGGTCTTGGGGAAGCGGTAGTACTCGCGCTCCTGCTCCAGCTGCTGGAACGTCGGCGAGACGATGTTCGGGTCGTTCAGCCGGTAGTTGGCCGCCGAGTCCGCGTTCGCGCGCTTCGCCTTGGGGTCCTCGTCGGCCTTGCCCGCGCCCGTGTAGTCCTCGGGCTTCACACCGCTGATGCCGTACGCGTTGCGCGTGGCCTCGATGTTCTTCTCGATGTACGGCGCTTCCTTGGCCTGCTCGTTCGGCGAGACCTGGAACTTCTGCACGATCGCGGGGTACAGACCGCCGATGAGGATGGCGGAGAGGACCATCAGGCCGAAGCCGATGACCGGCAGCTGCCAGGTGCGCCGCCACAGCGTCCCGAAGAAGAGCAGGGCGCAGATGACGGCGATGCAGAACAGGATGGTCTTCGCCGGCAGGTACGCGTTCGCGTCCACGTAGCGAAGGCCCGTCCAGTCGCCCGTCGCCTTGAAGTCGCTGGACTTCACGGCGAGGCCGTACCGGTCGAGCCAGTACGCCACGGCCTTGAGCGTCACGAAGACGCCGAGCAGCACCGACAGGTGCCCCGTGGACGCCGCCGTGGCCCGCGCGCCGGGGCTGGTGACGCGCAGCCCGCCGTACAGGTAGTGGGTCAGGGCCGCGGCGATCAGGGAGAGCACCGTGGCCGCGAAGCCGAAGCCGAGCAGGAAGCGGTACCAGGGAAGGTCGAACGCGAAGAACGACACGTCCAGCTTGAACTGCGGGTCCTTCTGGCCGAAGGAGACGCCGTTCACCCACAGGAGCCATGTGCGCCACTGGCCCGCGGCCGACGCGCCCGCGATCAGGCCGACGAGCGTGGCGATGCCGAGCAGCAGCCACTTCTTGTACGGCGCGATGCTCATGCGGTACCGGTCGAGGCTCTGCTGCTCCATCGACATGGCACTCAGCGGCGGGCGCAGCCGGTGCGCCAGCCAGATGTTCAGTCCGACCGCGACCGCCATCAGGAGGCCGAAGACGAAGAACAG
This sequence comes from Streptomyces sp. NPDC059900, assembly GCF_050270335.1. Lineage (NCBI taxonomy): Bacteria > Bacillati > Actinomycetota > Actinomycetes > Kitasatosporales > Streptomycetaceae > Streptomyces > Streptomyces sp. NPDC059900. The sequence continues at coordinate 7,770 of NZ_JBNNJZ010000282.1, read as the reverse complement.
GCCGATCTTGGTCCACAGGGTCGTCGTGAAGACCGACGAATAGTTGACCGAGCGGTACCAGAGCCAGTCCGTCCAGAACCCCGCGAACATGACGAACACCATGGCCAGTACAGCCAGGATGCCCAGTGTCATGAGCAGGGTCCGGACACGACGGGACGGTCGGCCCACTCTGATCCGTGGCCCCGTCGGGCCTCCGCCGCGGTCCGGCATCTGGAAAGCCAAGGTGCGCACCTCGAAGTTCGATGTTGATTCTGTTGATCCGTCAGGGCCCTGTGATCGTGGACCCACACCTATGCAACTTACCTACGCTTTACTCGGTTCCCGTTTCTCGGTTCTCGGTACTAACGAGGCAGGATTGTGACCATGTCCAACACTCCCATGGCAGCGAGCCCCCTCACCCGTGCCGTGCTCGAGATCGATGAGTACGCGTCCGGCCTCGGCTGGGACCAGCCCGCGCGCCTCTTCGCGCTCGTCGACACGGCGCGACTGCGTACCCAGGAACCCGGCCTCGCCACCCAGCTCGGCCTCGACAACTCCCCCGAAGAACCCGGTCTGACCCCCATCGAGCAGGAGGAGATCCCGGCGGGCAAGCCGCTGGACGAGTTCCTCGGCACCATCGCCTGGCCGGACGCCGTGGCGGGCTGCGCCCTCACGGTGGAGCGCCTGATGCTTCCGCCGTCGGCGGAGACGTCGGTGCCCGACGGCCTCGGCGAGGCCCAGCTCGCGAAGTGGGTGGCCGAACATCCCGACCGCCAGGAGGTCCGCATGACGGTCGCGGTGCTCCGTGACGGTGCGCGCGAGTCGGCCCTGCGGCTGCGCGAGAAGGACTCGCCGACCGAGGTCCTCACCGGGGCCGACCTGGTTCCGGGGCTCGCCGAAGCGCTGTCGGCCACCTTCGCCGACTGACTGTCCTCGTACGCGTACGCGGGTGGGGGTCCGCCCCCGCCCGCGTACTTTCGTCCGCTGCCGCTACTTCTTCACCGTGCACTGCGGCAGGTCCGCGGTGTCGCCCTTGCGGATGTCGTTGAGGGAGTCGACCGCGTCGTCGATGGTGTCCACCTTGACCAGCGTGAGGCCGTCCGGGACGTCCTTGGCGGCCGTGGCGCAGTTGTCCTTCGGCGTCAGGAAGTACTCGGCGCCCTTGGAGCGCGCGCCGACCGTCTTCATACCGATGCCGCCGATCGGGCCGACCTTGCCGTCGACGTCGATCGTGCCGGTGCCGGCCACGAAATTGCCTCCGGTCAGGTCGCCGGGGGTCAGCTTGTCCACGATGCCGAGCGCGAACATCAGCCCGGCGCTGGGGCCGCCGACGTCGGCGAGCTTGATGTCGATGGTGAACGGGAACGTGTGATCGGTGCCCGCCTCGATGCCGACGACCGCGCGGCCGTCCTTCGCTTTCTCCGTGGTGATCTTGAGGTCTTCCGTCCGGGTCGGCTCCTTGCCTGCCTTCTCGGCGGCGGCCGCCTCCTTGACGGGCACCACGCTGAAGACGACGTCCTGGCCCGGCTTGTGCTTGGTGACCAGCTCGGAGACGTCCGTCATCTCCTTCACGGGCTTGCCGTCGACCGTCTTGATGACGTCGCCCGCGTGGAGCTTGCCCTCGGCGGGGCTGTCCTTGAAGACGGTGGAGACGACGACCTGGGACTTCACCGGCAGGTCCAGTTCCCGCAGTGCCGCGACCTTGGCGGCCTCCTGCGACTGGCTGAACTCCTCGGCGTTCTCCTGGCTCGACTGCTGCTCGGTCTTGCCGTTCGGGTAGAGGGTCTCGTGCGGCACGACGATGTTGTCGTGGGCCAGCCAGCCGTACACGGCCTCCGCGATGTTCATGTTGTAGTCGGCGCTGGTGACCCTGACCGTGGTCATGTTGAGGTGACCGGACGTCGGATAGGTCTTGTGGCCGGAGATCTGCAGCACCGGCTCGCCGCCGTGATCACCGAGGGTGTTGACCGTGGGGCCCGGGGACATCACCGAGTACGGCACTTTGATGAGGACTCCGGCGCAGAGCAGCGCGATCAGCATCAGGGTGGAGGCGAGCATCGTCGCGGTGCGGCGTGGCATGGAACGACAGTACGGGACCTGCCTGTCAGTGCACCGCTGGGGCCAGTCCGTACGGGGCCTGCGGGCCTCCCGGCGGCCGTGGGCCCGCGGGCTCATGTGCCGGAGTGGGACTTCTCCATCGCCTCGCGGAAGGCCGCGTAGCCGTTGAGCTCGTTGTTGTCCCCGGTCTTGCCCGACCTGCGGTTACGCGCCGCCCAGGCAGCCCAGAGCCCTCCACCGACAGCTGCCGCAAACGGAATCAGCAACCAGGCGAGTGACGCCATGTCGGCCTCCCGACCCCTTGAGCGAGCACAACTGACAGATCAGCAGATTAACCATCCGCTTCGTCAACGCTTACGCCAGGGGTCGGGTTACGCAACTGGAGGCTCTGCCGCCCCTCCTTGGGCCAACTGGCTCCACGACCACAGGAGGAACGGGTCGGCGGCCACCGCCCGAGCAGATCAGCAGGCGCCGACCCACTCCTCCTTGCCGTCCCAATTCCAGATGGCCGCTCTCGCACTGCTCGGCCCTGGCGGGCCTCCCAGGCTTCGACCGACCGCGTCGGACTCCGTCCGCCGACCGTGCGCGGGCCACGCAGCCGGGCCGGGCCGCACCGGTGCCTAGCAGGCGCCGACCCACTCCTCCTTGCCGTCCGAGAACCGCTGGTGCTTCCAGATCGGGACCTCGTGCTTGAGGTCGTCGATCAGCTTGCGGCAGGCGGCGAAGGCCTCCGCGCGGTGCGGGCAGGAGACGGCCACGACGACCGCGAGATCGCCCACCGCGAGGTCACCGACGCGGTGGACGGCGGCAAGAGCCCGGACCGGGAATTCGGCGACGACCTTCTCGGCCACCCGGCGCATCTCGGCCTCGGCCGTCGGGTGGGTCGAATAGCCGAGCTCGTCGACGTCCGCTCCGCCGTCGTGATTGCGCACGGTCCCCACGAAGAGCGCCGTTCCCCCCGCCGCGTCGTCGCCGACGGCCCGGAAGACCTCGTCCAGGGAGAGCGGTGCGTCACGGATCGCCAGGAGCCGGATGGGGTCCTGTGCGGCCTGCTCGCCGGGGTGGTCGTTCGTGGTGCGTGCCATGCGGCCATGGTGCCGCACGGCACGGACATCACGGAATAGCGCTTTCCCCCGGCACGCGCGCGTGCCGCGTTGGAGCTCCCTACAGATCCGCACAGGTCCCCGCAGGTCCGCGGGAAGGATCAGATGCGGCGCCGGGCCTTCCGGGCGCGTCGCACCACCGCGGCGGCGCCCAGCAGCGCGACCGTCGCACCGGCGGCACCCGCGGCCGTCGCGTCCTTGCGCCCGAGCCTGCGTCCCGCCACCGTCCGGCGCCCCGCGACCTCCTCGAGAAGCTCCGAGAGGACCTCCTCGTTGGTCCACTGCGGCCGCCATCCGGCGTCGTGCAGCCTGCTGACGCTCACCACCCACGGGTACATCGTGTACGCGAGGTCACCGGCCGGAGACGGAGTGAGACCGATCCGGTGCAACCGCGCCGCCGCGCCGAGGGCCACCGTGGAGGGCAGCTCCATCCGCCGGATCTCGCTGAGCTCCTCGACCTCTTCCTGTTCCAGCCATCCGTCGCAGCCGACCGCCAGTTCCCCGTCGACCTTCTCCAGGACTGCGTACTCCAGGGCACTGCACAGGTCCTCGACGTGGCAGAACTGCCAGGCCGGGCGCGAGCCGGCCACCACGAGCAGCCGGGGCGACTCGAAGTAACGCGTCAGCGCAGTGTCGGTGCCGCCGACCAGGACCGCGGGCCGCACCACGGTGACGTTCAGACCGGGGTGGGCGCGCGGTGCGCGCCGGGCGAGTCGCTCGACCTCAAGCAGGTCGCCGACGCCGGTCGCCTCCGCGGTGGCGCGCAATTCGGCGTCTTCGGAGAGGGGCAGTTCGTTGTCGGACAGCGCTCCGTAGACCATCGCCGACGTGCAGAGCACGACACGGTGGACACCGGCCGCCGCGGCGGCGGTCAGCACGGTCTGCGTACCGCGTACGTTATACGCGGTACGGGCCGCAGCGTCGGTCTCCAGGTCGAGATCGAGCGCGAGGTGGACCACGACGTCCGCGCCCCGCAGCTTCTCGGCGATGGCCGGATCCCGCACGTCCAGGATGTGCCACTGCGCCCCGGCGCACTCGCCCCGCCGCTCGTCGATGGCGACGACCTGCTTGATCTCCTCGGACGCGGCCAGGCGCTCGACAAGGAGCGCGCCCACGCCGGACGCGGCGCCGGTGACGGCGACCACGGGCCCGCGCACGGGGGCCGGGGTAGAAAGGTTTCGCGCTGCGCGAACCTGTGGATCTGGGGAACTCACCAGGCGTCTCCAGCGGTTGTCTTCAGTAGATACGCGAATGACGCGTACGTACCAGGTGGCATCCATCCTGCCGCAGGCCATGAGTCGGCGAAGCACTGAGGCCCGATCCCGTCACGGTGTCTACGCTGGGTGGTGTTGTAAGGCAGCCGCCGCCGGAACAGTACCGGCGGCCTGACGAGCCGAGGAATCCCGTGAGTGACACCCCATTCGGATTCGGCCTTCCGCCGGAGGAGCCGGAGAACGGCGACGAGGGCAAGAAGAAGGACAGCCCCGGAGGGGGACAGGGTGCAGGAGGCCCTGGGAACCCGTTCGGCTTCGGCGGCCTGCCCGGCGCCGGCGGGCCGGGCGGCGACAATCCGTTCGCAGCGATGTTCGGTTCGATGAACCCGAACGACCTGGGCGCGGCCTTCCAGCAGCTCGGCCAGATGCTCTCGTACGAGGGCGGCCCGGTGAACTGGGACATGGCCAAGGACATCGCCCGCCAGACGGTCTCCCAGGGGACGGCGGACGGCACCAAGGACGCCAGCGTCGGCCCCGCGGAGCGCGGCGCGGTCGAGGAGGCCGTCCGCCTCGCCGACCTGTGGCTCGACGACGCGACGTCGCTGCCGTCCGGCTCGGGCGTGGCCGTGGCCTGGAGCCGCGCCGAGTGGGTCGAGGCGACCCTTCCGGTGTGGAAGGAACTGGTCGACCCGGTCGCCGAGCGCGTCGGCCTGGCCATGGGTGACGTGCTGCCCGAGGAGATGCAGGCCATGGCGGGCCCGCTGATCGGGATGATGCGCTCCATGGGCGGCGCCATGTTCGGCCAGCAGATCGGCCAGGCCGTGGGCGTGCTCGCGGGCGAGGTCGTCGGTTCCACCGACATCGGCCTGCCGCTCGGCCCGTCCGGCAAGGCCGCCCTCCTCCCGGTGAACGTCGAGGCGTTCGGCAAGGACCTGGGCGTCGCCCAGGACGAGGTGCGGCTCTATCTGGCGCTGCGCGAGGCCGCCCACCAGCGGCTCTTCGCCCACGTGCCGTGGCTGCGCTCGCATCTGTTCGGCGCGGTCGAGGGCTATGCGCGCGGCATCAAGGTCGACACGGCCAAGCTGGAGGACGTGGTCGGCCAGCTCGACCCGCAGAACCCCGAGCAGCTTCAGGAAGCACTCCAGCAGGGCATGTTCCAGCCGGAGGACACCCCCGAGCAGAAGGCCGCTCTGGCCCGCCTGGAGACGGCTCTCGCGCTCGTCGAGGGCTGGGTGGACGCGGTCGTGCACGCGGCGGCCAAGCCCCGCCTGTCGTCCGCCGACGCCCTCCGCGAGACGCTGCGCCGCCGCCGTGCGACGGGCGGCCCCGCGGAGCAGACGTTCGCCACGCTCATCGGCCTCGAGCTGCGTCCGCGCCGGCTGCGGGACGCCTCGCGCCTGTGGGCCTCGCTCACGGACGCGCGCGGCGTGGACGGCCGGGACGGCCTGTGGGCGCACCCGGACATGCTGCCGACGGCCTCGGACCTGGACGACCCCGACGGCTTCGTGCACCACGAGCAGCTGGACTTCTCCGAGCTGGACAAGATGCTCGGCGAGGCGGCGGGCGGCGGCGCCGCGAAGCCGGACCTCGAGAAGGACACCCCGGCTGCCGACGACACCGACGGCACGGACGCCACCGACGACAAGGGCGACGACAAGAAGTGAGCCTGTACGACGACGCGGTCCTCGTGCTGAAGGGGTACGAGGACCAGGAAGACCTGCGTCAGTACTACCTGGACCACCTCGCCGCCCACCCCGACGACGGCATGTGGAAGGCCTGTACGGACGGCCATGTGACGGCGAGCGCCCTGGTGATCGACCCGTCGCGCGGCCGCGTGCTGCTGACCCTGCACAAGAAGCTCCGGATGTGGCTCCAGATGGGCGGCCACTGCGAGCCGGGCGATCCGACGCTGGCCGCGGCCGCACTGCGCGAGGCGACCGAGGAGTCCGGGGTGCCGGGCCTGACGCTTCTCACGGGCGGCCCCGTCCGCCTGGACCGCCACCCGATCCCGGGGCCCTGCACCCAGCACCTCGACGTGCAGTACGCCGCGCTGGCCCCATCCGGAGCGACCGAAGCGATCAGCGACGAGTCCCTGGACCTGCGCTGGTTCGCGTACGACGAGGTGGCGGATGTCGCCGACACGTCGGTGGTACGCCTGGTGGAGGCGACGAGAGCGAAGCTGTAAAACGCGCCCCGTAAGGGGCGCGGGGAACTGCGCGACCAGCCACAACCGGCCCGCAGTTCCCCACGCTCCTGTCACCGCTCCCGCTCCCCGCGCAGGGGCTAGCTCCAGACGTTCCCCTGGTTCTGCCCCCGGGCGCCCTGCTGGCCCATGCCGTACTGCGCCCTGGCTCCCTGCCCGATGACCGCGTTCTGCGGCGGCAGCATCTCGCTCGGCTGGACGAGGGCGTAGCCCTGGCCCATGAAGCTGAGCTCCCAGCCCTCACCGGTGTTGCCGCGGCGACGCCACACGCCCGACGAGTGCGTCTGGGCCTGCATCTGCACCCGCAGGCCGTTGGACCAGGCGACGATCGCGTCGGCGTCGGCGTTCACGTACTGGTCCGGCGTGACCTGAAGCATCAGCGGCTGGCCCGAGGTCATCAGGGCGACCTTGCCGCGGCCGGTGATGTTGAGCTGGTACTTGCCGGAGCCGGAGATTCCGTACTGGCTGTCCACGGCGATGACCTGGTGGGTCAGCGACGAGTCGAGCGCGAGGACATAGCTGCTGTCCACGGTCAGACCGTCCTGGTCCACGTCCACCACGTGGATGTACTGGGCGAGGTTCGCGAGATAGACCGTGCCCTGGCCGTGGCAGCGCATCAGGTCCAGGCCCTCGCCGGTGTGCGCGCGGGCCCGCTGGTTGCCCTGGCTCTGGTACTCGGCGTCGAACTCCATCAGACCCTGGTAGGCGACCATGGCGCCCTTGCGGGCCAGGATGTCGTCGTGACCCGCGAGGGCGACCCGCAGCAGCTGCGGGTTCTGGACGGTGTAGCGCTCCTGAGTCTGCTGCTCGGTGTGCGCGAAAAGTGGGCTCTGCATGGTGTGTTGCTCCCCCTCAGCCCCGGGCTCGGAGACGGTCGGTGCTGTCCTCGCTGGGCTGTACGACGACGATGCCCTCTCCGGAGAAGCCCATCTGGTAGGCCTCGCCGCTGCCGCGCCCGATGAGCGAACCGGCCTTGAAGCTGCGCTTGCCCTTCACCTTGAGGTTCGGGGACCAGGCGATCAGGGCGTCCGGGTCGACGTACGTCTCGTCCTCGCCGCGACCGCAGTCGACGACGATCGGGGTGCCGCGGGAGGTCAGCGCCACCCAGCCCTGTCCGGAGATCTTGATGTTCCACAGGCCCTGGCCCGCGAACTTGGCCATGCCCTTGACGCGCTCGACACCCCATTGGAGGGACGTGTCGAAGGCGAGGAGG
>NZ_JBNNJZ010000281.1:0-10588 GCF_050270335.1 Streptomyces sp. NPDC059900 | reverse complement strand
TCCAAGAACTACTGGGCCGACGTGAAGAAGGACTTCGAGGCCGAGAACAAGGGCTACAAGGTCGACGTCCAGGTCATCAACTGGAACGAGATCGACAAGTCCGTCAAGAACATGATCCAGGCGGGCAACCAGCCCGACCTCCTGCAGACCGGCGGCTACGCCGACAAGGTCGCCGACGACCTGCTCTACAAGGCCGACGAGGTCCTCTCGCCCAAGACGCAGGAGAACCTCATCCCGAGCTTCGCCAAGGCCGGCGAGGTCAAGGGCACGCAGTACGGCATCCCGTGGGTCTCCTCCAGCCGCGTGATGTTCTACAACAAGGCCGTCCTGAAGAAGGCGGGCGTCAAGACGCCGCCCAAGACCTGGGACGAGGTCGCCGCGGCCGCCAAGAAGATCAAGTCTTCCAAGGCCGCCGACACCCCCTACGCCCTCCCCCTCGGCCCCGAGGAGACCCAGGGCGAGACGATGATGTGGGAGCTCGGCAACGGCGGTGGCTACACCGACGCGAGCGGCAAGTACACGCTCGACAGCGCGCAGAACGTCGAGACCTTCGACTGGCTCCAGAAGAACCTCGTCAAGCCCGGTCTGACGTACTCCAACCCGGCCTCCACCGACCGCAAGACGGCCTTCGCGGACTTCGCTGCCGGCAAGGTCGGCATGCTCAACGGCCACCCGAGCCTGATCCAGATGGCCAAGGACGGCAAGGTCGACTACGGCGTCGCGCCGATCCCCGGCAAGGCGGGCCCGCTGGACTCCACGCTCGGTGTCGCCGACTGGATGATGGCGTTCAAGGACGGCGGCGCGGAGAAGGAAGGCGTGAAGAAGTTCCTGGACTTCACGTACTCCAAGAAGATGCTCCAGTTCGACGAGATGTACAACCTGATGCCCGTCACCCAGGACACGCTCAAGGAGATGCAGTCCAGCGGCAAGCACAAGGACCTGGAGCCGTTCTTCGAGGTCCTGCCGAACGCCAAGTTCTACCCGCTCGGCGACACCTCGTGGGACGTCATCTCCGCGGAGATGAAGAAGACCGGTGGCAAGGCCGCGAGCGACGACCCGAAGGCGGTCCTCGGCGACCTCCAGAAGAAGGCGGAAACGGCGGCTGCGGAGAACAAGTAGCACGCAGGCAGACGCACTTCGTCCCGTAGTCCCGTTTCGCTAGGAGACCTTGTGTCACTGAAGGCCCCTCCGCCCCCGGCCGACACCGGCCGGGGACGGAGCGGGCGCGCGCCCAGGCCGGTGAGCCGCCGCAGCGGTATCGCACGACTCGGCCCGCTGCCCTGGATAGCGCCCGTCATTCTGCTGATCCTCGCCGTGGTCATCTGGCCGGTCGTCGAGCTGATCCGCACCTCGTTCCTCAACATCTCCATCGCCGGCATCGTGCGCGGCAGCGCGGGGACCGACAAGTACAAGAAGCTCTTCGACGAGACCGACTTCGGGGCGGTGCTGCTCTGGACGGTCGTATGGACCGTCGTCGTCGTGACCGTGACGATGCTGCTCTCGCTGGCCCTCGCCCAGCTGTTCAACCAGAAGTTCCCCGGCCGCACCGTCACCCGCTGGGCGCTCATCGCGCCCTGGGCGGCGTCCGTCCTGATGACCGCCATCGGCTTCAAGTGGATGCTCAACCAGACGGCGGGCGTCCTCAACACGCTGATGCTGGACCTCGGCCTGATCGACCATTCCAAGGACTGGCTCGGCAAACCGGAGACGGCCTGGCCGTGGATGATGGCCGTCGCGATCTTCGTGTCGCTGCCCTTCACCACGTACACGCTCCTCGCGGGCCTGCAGACCATCCCGCACGAGGTCTACGAGGCGTCGCGGATCGACGGGGCGAGCCCCTGGCAGACCTACCTGCACATCACGGTGCCGATGCTGCGGCCCGCGTTCCTCGTCGGTGTGGTCATCAACCTCATCAACGTCTTCAACTCCTTCCCGATCATCTGGGCCATGACGCAGGGCGGGCCCGGCTATGACACCTCCACGACCATGGTGTTCATGTACAAGCTGAAGGAGACCGACATCGGTGAATCCGCCGCGATGTCCGTGGTCAACTTCGGGATGGTCGTCGTACTCGTGCTGATCTTCCTGAAGGTCAGCCGGTGGAACGAGGAGGACTGATGGCCACCGCGACGGCGCCTCGCGCGAAGTCCCCGAAGGGCTCCGCGCCCCAGCTCAAGCCCAAGCGCACCTTCCGGCCGCGCACCCTGGTCATCACCGTGGTCGCCTGGGCGCTCGCGGCGGTCTTCCTGGCTCCGTACCTGGAGATGGTGATCACCGCCCTGCGGCCCAAGAGCGAGCTGCGGGACCGCACCTATCTGCCCACCGACCTGGAGTGGTCGAACTTCATCGAGGTCTGGAAGGAGTCGGAGCTCGGCCAGAACCTGCAAGTGACGCTGCTGGTCGCGGGCGGGGCGACGCTCCTGGTGCTGCTGGTCTCGCTGCCCGCCGCGTACTACACGGCGCGCATGCGATACCGCGGGCGCAAGGCCTTCCTGCTCCTCGTCCTGATCACCCAGATGTTCCAGCCCACCGCCCTGCTGGTCGGCCTCTACCGCGAGTTCCACCAGCTGGACATGCTCAACTCGGTCTGGACCCTGATCATCACCAACGCGGCGTTCAACCTCGCGTTCGCGGTGTGGATCCTGACGGCCTACATCAGCTCGATCCCGCCCGAGCTGGAGGAGGCGGCGATGGTGGACGGCACGAGCCGGTTCGGCGCCATGATCAAGGTGACGCTGCCGCTCGCGCTGCCGGGCGTGGTCACCGCGGTGATCTTTACTTTCATCACCTCGTGGAACGAGTTCGTGATGGGCCTCACGCTCACCACCGAGCCCGACAAGCAGCCGCTGACCGTCGGCATCAACAACTTCATCGGCGCCTACACCGTGGAGTGGAACTACCTCTTCGCGGCCTCCGTGGTGGCGATCGTGCCGGTCATCGTGCTCTTCGCCTTCATCGAGAGGCACGTGGTCTCGGGTCTCACCGCGGGATCGGTCAAGTAACGGATCGGCCCTCTCAGGCCGGGTCTGGGTGGTTTGGGGGGTATCCCCGCCACTTGGACCCGGCCTGTCCGGCTGTTCAAGAGGGCCGATTTGGGTCAAGGACTTGACTGCGCCAACCCGTTCAGCAGAGCTTGGAGTTCACAACTTGTACGGGCGGCGAAGTAGCCGTTACGTCAGACGGAAAAGGGTGGCTGAGTCAATGGAGACTCCGGGGTCGCAGTCGTCGCTGCACCGGGCCAATCTCGAGCGGGTCGTACGTGCCGTACGCCTCGCCGGGTCGCTCACTCAAGCGGAGATCGCCAGGACGACGGGTCTGTCCGCGGCCACGGTCTCCAACATCGTCCGGGAGCTCAAGGACGGCGGAACGGTCGAGGTCACGCCCACCTCGGCGGGCGGCCGCAGGGCCCGCAGCGTCTCGCTCAGCGGTGACGCGGGCATCGTCATCGGCGTGGACTTCGGCCACACGCACCTGCGCGTGGCCGTGGGGAACCTCGCCCACCAGGTGCTCGCCGAGGAGTCCGAGCCGCTGGACGTGGACGCGTCCGCCGCGCAGGGCTTCGACCGGGCCGAGCAGCTGGTCAGCAGGCTGATCGCGGTGACGGGGGTGGACCGCGCGAAGATCGCGGGCATCGGCCTCGGTGTGCCGGGCCCCATCGACGTGGAGTCCGGGACGCTCGGCTCCACCTCGATCCTGCCGGGCTGGACCGGCACGAAGCCCGCCGAGGAGCTCAAGGACCGCCTCGGCGTCCCCGTGCACGTCGACAACGACGCCAACCTCGGCGCGCTGGGCGAACTGGTCTGGGGCAGCGGCCGCGGGGTCAAGGATCTCGCGTACATCAAGGTCGCCAGCGGTGTCGGCGCCGGTCTGGTGATCAGCGGGCGGATCTACCGCGGGCCCGGCGGCACCGCGGGCGAGATCGGGCACATCACCCTGGACGAGTCGGGTCCGGTCTGCCGCTGCGGCAACCGCGGCTGCCTGGAGACCTTCGCGGCGGCCCGCTATGTGCTTCCGCTGCTCCAGTCCAGCCACGGCACCGAGCTGACCATGGAGCGCGTGGTCTCGCTGGCGCGCGACGGCGACCCGGGCTGCCGGCGGGTGATCGCCGACGTCGGCCGGCACATCGGCAGCGGCGTGGCGAACCTGTGCAACCTCCTGAACCCGAGCAGGGTCGTCCTGGGCGGCGACCTCGCGGAGGCCGGTGAGCTGGTCCTGGGGCCCATAAGGGAGTCCGTGGGGCGCTATGCGATCCCCAGCGCGGCCCGGCAGCTCTCCGTGCTTCCAGGGGCCCTGGGGGGCCGTGCGGAGGTCCTGGGCGCACTGGCTCTCGCACTCAGTGAAATGGGCGATTCGACCCTTTTGGATGGCTCGCTGCCCGCGACCGCACCTGCCTTCACTTAGATAACGCATGGCACCGTTGTCATCTCGTTAAGGATTTACTCCTTGACGCTGGTGTGGCGGCCGAGTTGACTTCGAGCCACCTCGGCCGCAACGACGCGGCCACGTCAGGGAGGTTGGACAGTGAACACCCATCTGCGTCGTGCCGCGATAGCCATGACCGCTACCGCGATGGCCGTTTCCCTTGCCGCTTGTGGCGAGGCCGGTGGCGGTGACAAGGGAGACGGGGACAACAAGACCATCGGTCTGTTGCTCCCCGAGAGCAAGACCACGCGTTACGAGTCCTTCGACTACCCGCTGATCAAGGCGAAGGTCCAGGATCTCTGCTCCGACTGCAAGATCAATTACAAGAACGCCTCCGAGAACGTCTCGACCCAGAAGCAGCAGTTCGACGACCTCGTCGACTCCGGCGTCAAGGTCATCATTCTCGACGCGGTCGACTCCGGTGCCACCAAGGCGTGGGTGCAGGAGGCGAAGAAGAAGGACATCAAGGTCGTGGCGTACGACCGCCTGGCCGAGGGCCCGGTCTCCGCGTATGTCTCCTTCGACAACGAGAAGATCGGCAAGCTCCAGGGCCAGGGCATCGTCGAGGCGCTCGGCGACAAGGCCAAGGACTCCAACGTCGTCATGATCAACGGCAAGGAGTCCGACCCGAACGCCGCCCTGTTCAAGAAGGGCGCGCACTCCGTCCTCGACGGCAAGATCAAGAAGGTCGTCTACGAGCAGACGGGCGAGTGGGACCCGAAGATCGCCGGCGAGAAGATGGGCACCGCCATCACCTCCCTCGGCAAGGACGGCTTCGACGCCGTCTACTCCGCCAACGACGGCATGGCGGGCGGCATCGTCGCGGCCCTGGAGTCGGCGAAGGTCAAGGGCATCCCGGTCGGCGGCCAGGACGCCGAGCTGGCGGGCATCCAGCGGATCCTGAAGGGCACGCAGGCCTTCAGCATCTACAAGCCGTACAAGCCGGAGGCGGAGAAGACCGCCGAGGTCGCGGTGAAGCTCCTCAAGGGCGAGAAGATCGACTCGCTGGTGACGGCCAAGCTCGACAGCCCGAGCGACAAGGGCATCCCGTCCGCGCTCGTCCAGGCCTTCGTCGTCACGAAGGACAACATCAAGGACACCGTGGTCAAGGACAAGCTCTACAAGACGAGCGAGATCTGCACCCCGGACTTCGCCAAGGCCTGCGCGGACGCCGGCATCAAGTAGCCGCAGGTTGCCGGCAACGGACTCGTACGGCGTCCCGGTCCCCCTCTCACTCACCCCGCTGCCGGGGTCCGGGACGCCGTACGTACGCACCTGCTCGCACCCTCGCTTCTGCTTCTTCCCCCCTTAGGCCCTTTCCGCAGGGCCGTCGCCCACATCAACATCCCGCCGTACGCCATGCCCGTACGGCCTCCGCCAGCCCCTGGCGGACGAAGGAGATGGTTCACATGTCCGCTCCGCCCGTGCTGGCGTTGCGCGGCGTCTCCAAGCGCTTCGGTGCCGTTCAGGCGCTCACCGATGTCGAACTGGAAGTACACGCCGGTCAAGTGGTCGCCCTGGTCGGCGACAACGGCGCCGGTAAGTCGACCCTGGTCAAGACGATCGCGGGGGTCCACCCCATCGACGAGGGCACCATCGAGTGGGACGGCAACCCCGTCTCCATCTCGCGCCCGCACGACGCCCAGGGCCTGGGCGTCGCCACCGTCTACCAGGACCTCGCGCTCTGCGACAACCTGGACGTCGTCGCCAACCTGTTCCTCGGCCGTGAGCTCGGCCGCGCCAAGGTCCTCGACGAGGTGGCGATGGAGAAGCGTGCCAAGGAGCTCCTTGACACCCTCTCCATCCGCATCCCGAGCGTGCGCATCCCGATCGCCTCGCTCTCCGGCGGTCAGCGCCAGGTCGTCGCGATCGCCCGCGCCCTGGTCGGCGACCCCAAGCTGGTGATCCTCGACGAGCCCACCGCGGCGCTCGGCGTCGAGCAGACCGCACAGGTCCTCGACCTCGTGGAGCGTCTGCGGGAGCGCGGCCTCGCGGTGCTCCTCATCAGCCACAACATGGCCGACGTCAAGGCCGTCGCCGACGAGGTGGCCGTCCTGCGCCTCGGACGCAACAACGGTGTCTTCAGCGTCAAGGACACCAGCAACGAAGAGATCATCGCCGCTATCACCGGAGCCACGGAGAACGCCGTGACCCGGCGCAAGGCGCGCAACGCGGAGGCCGCGAAGTGAGTGACACCGTGAACACCTCGAAGCAGGTGGACGCCGAGGCCCCGGCCGCCGACGCCATCCCGGCCGTAGACCCGCGCCTGCTCGTCCGTGAGCAGGGTTTTGCCGGGTACCTCACCGAGTTCAAGCGGAAGATCAAGGGCGGTGAGCTCGGTTCCATACCGGTCGTCACCGGTCTCATCGTGATCTGGGCGATCTTCGAGATCACCACGGGCCGCTTCCTCGACCCGTCCAACCTCAGCAACATCGCGCAGTACATCGTCGGTCCCGGCCTCATCGCGACCGGCATCGTCTTCGTCCTGCTGCTCGGCGAGATCGACCTGTCGGTCGGCTCCGTCGCCGGTCTCACCGCCGCGATCAGCTCGGTCCTCGCCATCAAGCAGGACGTGAACGAGTTGCTCGCCGTCCTGATCGGCCTGGTCGCCGCCGGCGCCATCGGTGCCCTGCACGGCTTCTTCTTCGCCAAGATCGGCGTGCCCGCGTTCGTCGTGACGCTTGCGGGCTTCCTCGGGTGGAGCGGCCTGCAGCTGTACGTCCTCGGCAACACGCTGAGCCTGAACAACATCTCCGACGGCATCATCTACAACCTGAACAACTACTACTTCAGCGATGTCGCCGCCGCCTACGGCCTGGCGACCGTCGCGGTCGCCGCGTACGCCTACTCCCAGTGGAGCCAGCGCGTGCGCCGCAAGGCCGCTGACCTGCCGCACCGCCCGGTCAGCGAGCTGGCCCTGCGGACCGCGGTCGTCGCCGTCCTGGCCTACGTCGTGGCCTTCGTCCTGAACCAGGAAGACGGGCTCCCGCTCGGCCTCACCGTCTTCGTCGGCGTGGTCGTCCTGGCCAGCTTCGTGCTGCGCCGCACCAACTACGGCCGCCAGGTCTTCGCGGTCGGCGGCGGCGTCGAGGCCGCGCGCAGGGCCGGCATCAACGTCGTCTGGATCCGGATCTCCGTGTTCACGGTCTCCGGCTTCCTCGGCGGGCTCGGCGGCCTGTTCATCGCCTCCCAGTCCGGCGTCGCCGACTCGAACCTGGGCGGCGGCGACACCCTGATGCTGGCGATCGCCGCGGCGGTCATCGGCGGCACCAGCCTCTTCGGCGGCCGGGGCACCCCCTGGTCGGCGCTGCTCGGCATCCTGGTCATCCAGTCGATCATGACCGGCCTGTACATGTCGGGCAGCTCCAGCAAGGCCGTGCAGTCGATGATCACCGGCGCCGTGCTCCTCGCCGCGGTGGTTCTCGACTCCGTGTCCCGCAGGAGCCAGAAGGCGGCGGGCCGCGCCTGACCCCCGCCCGCGGGCGCTGCCGTCATCCGATCGGCAGCAGCCCCGCATGAACCCTGTGCCCGGCGTCAACGAAGACGCCGGGCACAGTCATGACCCGTTCGCGTGACGTGGAACTCACGGCCCGGACGCCGTCGGCAGCGGCGGAACATTAGACTCAACAAGCCCGGCAACATCCGGTCAACGCTCGAACAGCTCTACTGCAAGGAGGCACGGGTGCCGCTGCTGACCCGCATCAGGGGACCGCGCGATCTGGACCGGCTCAGCCCGGAGGAGCTGAACCAGCTGGCCGGCGAGATCCGCGCCTTCCTCGTCGACGCAGTCTCCAAGACAGGCGGCCACCTGGGCCCCAACCTCGGTGTGGTCGAGCTCACCATCGCCATGCACCGCGTCTTCGAGTCCCCTCAGGACAAGGTGCTCTTCGACACCGGCCACCAGAGCTACGTGCACAAGCTGCTCACCGGCCGCCAGGACTTCGCCAAGCTGCGCACCAAGGGCGGCATCTCCGGCTACCCCGCGCGCGCCGAGTCCGAGCACGACGTGATCGAGAACTCGCACGCCTCGACGGTCCTCGGCTGGGCCGACGGTCTCGCCAAGGCCAACGAGGTGCGGGGCAAGGACGACCACGTCGTCGCCGTCATCGGTGACGGCGCGCTCACCGGCGGCATGGCCTGGGAGGCGCTGAACAACATCGCCGCCGCCAAGGACCGCCCCCTGGTGATCGTCGTCAACGACAACGAACGTTCGTACGCCCCGACCATCGGCGGCCTCGCGAACCACCTGGCGACCCTGCGCACCACCGACGGCTACGAGCGCTTCCTGGCCCGCGGCAAGGACATCCTGGAGCGCACCCCGGTCGTCGGCAGGCCCCTCTACGAGACGCTGCACGGCGCGAAGAAGGGCCTCAAGGACTTCATCGCCCCGCAGGGCATGTTCGAGGACCTCGGCCTGAAGTACGTCGGCCCGATCGACGGCCACGACATCGAGGCCCTGGAGTCCGCCCTGACGCGCGCCAAGCGCTTCGGCGGCCCGGTCATCGTGCACTGCATCACCGAGAAGGGCCGCGGCTACAAGCCCGCGGAGGAGGACGACGCCGACCACTTCCACGGCATCGGCCCGATCCACCCCGACACCGGCCTGCCCATCGCGGCGGGCGGCATGGACTGGACCTCCGTCTTCGGCGAGGAGATGGTCAAGCTCGGCCGCGAGCGCGAGGACATCGTCGCGATCACGGCCGCCATGCTCCAGCCGGTCGGCCTGAAGAAGTTCGCCGAGGAGTTCCCCGACCGGGTCTACGACGTGGGCATCGCCGAGCAGCACGCGGCGGTCAGCGCCGCGGGCCTGGCCACCGGCGGCCTGCACCCCGTCTTCGCCGTCTACGCCACCTTCCTCAACCGCGCCTTCGACCAGCTCCTGATGGACGTGGCCCTGCACAAGTGCGGCGTCACCTTCGTCCTGGACCGCGCGGGCGTCACCGGCACGGACGGCGCGTCGCACAACGGCATGTGGGACATGTCGATCCTGCAGTGCGTGCCGAGCCTGCGGATCGCCGCCCCGCGCGACGCCGACCAGGTCCGCCTCCAGCTGCGCGAGGCCGTCGAGGTCAAGGACGCCCCGACCGTCGTGCGCTACTCGAAGGGCGCGGTCGGCCCGGCGGTCAAGGCGGTCGGCAAGGTCGGCGGCATGGACGTCCTGCGCAAGGCGGGCACCAGCCGTCCCGACGTCCTCCTCGTCTCCGTGGGCGCCCTCGCGCCCATGTGCCTGGAGATCGCGGACCTCCTCGACAAGCAGGGCATCACGACCACGGTCGTCGACCCCCGCTGGGTCAAGCCCGTCGACGAGGCGCTCGCCCCGCTCGCCGACCAGCACCGCGTGGTCGTCACCGTCGAGGACAACTCGCGCGCGGGCGGCGTCGGTTCGGCCGTCTCCCAGGCCCTGCGCGACGCGGGCGTCGACGTGCCGCTGCGCGACTTCGGCATCCCGCCGCGCTTCCTGGACCACGCCTCGCGCAAGGAGATCCTCGCCGAGATCGGTCTGACCGCCCCGGACATCTCCCGCCAGGTGACCGGCCTGGTCGCCAAGCTCGACGGACGGTACGAGCGCACGGCCGCCGTGGACTCCGTCGAGGCCGCCGAGCCCGCGCGCGACTGAGTCAACCCGCACCGCCGACGGGCCGGTTTCACCACCCTGTACGGGTGGTGAAACCGGCCCATTCGCGTGAATAGGCTCGCGCCGGGGCTTACGGGGTACCCGCCCTCTCGATCATGTCGGGGACGACAAGCGTGGGAGGTACGCCCGTGAGCAGCAGTCTCTTCAGGACGAAGAGCGTCGAGCAGTCCATCAGGGACACCGAGGAGCCGGAGCACGCGCTCAAGAAGTCCCTGTCCGCCCTCGATCTCACGGTCTTCGGCGTCGGTGTCATCATCGGCACCGGCATCTTCGTACTGACCGGGAAGATCGCCAAGGAGACGGCGGGACCCTCGGTCGCCCTCGCCTTCGTCGTCGCGGGGCTCGTCTGCGGCCTCGCGGCGCTCTGCTACGCCGAGTTCGCCTCGACGGTGCCGGTGGCGGGATCGGCGTACACCTTCTCGTACGCCTCGCTGGGCGAGTTCCCCGCCTGGATCATCGGCTGGGACCTCATCCTGGAACTGGCGCTCGGCTGCGCGGTGGTCGCCGTCGGCTGGTCGGGCTACATCCGCT